>CAZVRN010000258.1:0-4967 GCA_964629485.1 uncultured Thermodesulfobacteriota bacterium
AATAAAATTTTTATTTTCTATGAATTCTATTATCTGTCCCGGTTCCATAAGTGCTGGATCGCCTCTCTTGCATTCGCCCTAACACCCTTACAAGAGTTCTATATTGATGTCAACTTCAAGCATTACTATCTTTCAAATTTTCACTAAATTCGTATGTTATTTTCAAGGGTAACAGTTTCTGTAATTTCAGCAAAATCACCACGTTCTAAAAAGCTTCCTTGAGGTGAGATTAGTTTTAGATATCAAAAAAAGCGATTTTTTCCCTTTGCCGAATCGAAACGCTGCCGAACCGGTAAGTAAGTTAGACGAAGCCTTGAAACAGATATTCTGATCTTAAACTATTATTTTCTAGGTGAATAACGATAGTTTGCATTCGAGGGCGTATTTCATGAACTCTTCAGCCGCCTGAATAACCACGCCGTCGATAAAATCTTCCTGGGAGAGGCCCATCATATCGACAGTCATCTGGCAAGCGACAAATTCAACCCCTTCTAACTGGGCCATTTCCTGGAGATCGTCCAGGTGAGGAATATTTGCCTGTTGTATTTGTCGCTTCATCAGCCACGTGGCTAGGCTGGACATCCCGGGAACCGCTCCTAACGACCCGGGCGGATTAAATTTCACTTTGTCAATCCATCCTTTGCGGATTACATTAAGGCCCATAAAGGTGTAAAATATTTTTGTCTCAAGGCCTAAACGGCGAGCATTGATTCCCAGCACCAGGGCCGGATAAGCGCCCTCAAGGGTGTCACGGGAACAAATAAATGCGGACTTTTCTTTTTTCTCGTCCATATCTATTCTCCTTAGTTAAAGTTATCAATTTCAGACTGTTAAGTCTCCTTAGGCTTTTTACTGCCTTCTCTTTTTTGGAGGTTAGTCATTTTTACTTATGAAAAATATAACATGTATATCAATTCTAGCCAGCTTTCAAAAAGAAAAACCCCCTATTGAGGGGGTTGATCAAAAGAAACAAATAATAAATTAACCCATTTTTTCGCTGACAAAGGTTAGAGCCTTGCCTTTAAGTTTCTCAGCTTCGGCAAAAAGGCGCGCGCGTTCATTTAACACATCTGTAACAAAAGCTTCATCTTTGATGGTTGGAATATTGATATCCACAGACAACATGCAGGCCCTTAATGCGGCCTCACAAACATAAGCGCCCACACCAACATCGGAAATGGCCATTTTGTTCCCGAAGCGGGAGAGCCTGTCAGCCTGTTTCAAGAGTTCCAGACATGTACGGCAGATAGTTAACGGAACCATGGTTGCATGTTTTGCTGCATCCTGTATAGCCTCTTTACGAGCATTTTTCTCCTCGTCGGTTTCCTTGGGCATACGAAAAGCCTTCATATAATTTTCAAAGGCAGCCATATCCTTCAGGGTCAGTTCCTTCAGTTCTTCAATGGACTTCATGACTGCATCCAGTATTTCTTTGTTTTCGTCCTGGAATTCCTCGTAGCCCTTCTTGCCTTGGGTTAAGTTGGCCACCATGGCGATCATGGAGCCGCCAAGAGTGGCTACTACCGCGGAAACATTCCCCCCCCCAGGCGTGGGGCTGGAAGACGAGGCTTCCGCTAAGAAATCGTTGATCGTTTTAGTGTATACCTCAGTCATATCCTCCCCTCCTGTTTAAGCTTTACCCTGAAGTTTGATAGCTTTGATAAGATTGTTCATGATAATGGTGGTGGTTAGCGAGCCCACGCCTCCCGGAACCGGCGTAATGGCCGCTACGATTTGCTGTGCGGCCTCAAAATCAACATCACCGGTTATACCCCCACCTTCCTTTGCATTGATACCCGCATCAATGACAACCTGACCCGGGGAAAGCATGTCTCCGGTGACCAGATTGATCCTCCCTGCGGCCACGACCACGATCTCAGCGGCTTTGGTGATGGAGGGGATATCCACGGTTTTGGTATGGCAGATAGTAATGGTCGCGTCGCGCTTAATAAGCAATGAAGCCAGGGGGCGACCCACTGTATCTCCTCGGCCAACCAAGGCCACTCTTTTCCCTCGAATTTCCACGCCAGCGCGTGCCATTAATTCCACGCAGGCAAGCGGTGTTGCCGGGATGAGGGCCATGTCTTCCTGGCCGCCCAGAAGGTAGCCCCGGTTGACTGGGTGCACGCCATCGACATCTTTTTTGGGATCCAGGCGGGCCATTACCTTCTCTTTGCTGATGCTTTTCGGCAAGGGGAGCTCCACCAGAATACCATGGATATTTTCATCGGCGTTAAATCCATCAATGATATCCAATACCGCATCCTCAGATGTATCGGCTGGTTTGACCGTTAATTCTACTTCAATGCCCAGCTTGTCACCGACCTTCTCCTTTGAACGAGCATAAACTACTGAGGCCTCATCATCACCGACAAGCAGAACCGCCAGTTTGGGATTTACGCCCTTTGCCTTAAGCGTTTCTACCTCCGCCGCAATTTCCTCCCGGATAGCATTGGCAATGGGCATGCCTTTTATTAGTTCCGCAGCCATGAAATTGTCTCCTTTCTAAATAACTTATGCAATCGATTTAATTTTCCATATAATCCCGATCTTGAAGTTTGTATAAAAAAGCACAAATTTTCGCGGCTTGTCAATCTTTTTCTAATTAATTGTCTTGACAGACCAGGCGTGATTAAGTTATCAAAAATTAGTTAGCCGAAAACCGCCTGGATCCAGACCTGAAGGACCGGGACGGAGGATAAGATGAAAAATAATTCTCAATAACCCTTGCTGAAATTTTTTCTGCCGAGGGTTTCTTTTTTTTAGAACCTCTTAAAACAAATTATTAAGAAAGGAGAGATCATGAACCGTTCAAAGGTGACGATTCAGAACCTAAGCGATAAAAAGGACAAGGGCGAAAAAATAACCATGCTCACGGCTTATGATTTTTATACGGCCGCAATGATTGATCAGGCCGGGATAGATTTGATTCTGGTCGGGGATTCCGTAGGCAATGTCGTGTTGGGATATGATTCCACTGTTCCGGTGACTATGGATGAAATGATTCATCATTGTAAAGCTGTAAGGCGAGGGATTCAATATGCCTTTTTAGTCGGGGACTTGCCTTTTATGTCTTATAATATCAGTCATGAAGAGGCCATTCGTAATTCGGGCCGGTTGATCAAGGAAGCGGGTTGTGATGCGGTTAAGCTTGAAGGCGGGAGCGAAGTGGCCCCTGTCGTCAAGGCGATTGTGGAGGCTGGAATACCTGTCTGCGGTCACATTGGCGTAACGCCGCAGACCGCAACAAAACTGTCTGGGTTTCGCGTTCAAGGTAAGGATACTGAAACTGCAAAAAAACTGATTGAATCGGCCAAGGCCCTTGAGGAGGCTGGAGCTTTTATTTTGGTATTAGAATGCGTACAGGATGCGATAGCTGCTCAGATCACGAAAACGATTTCCATTCCAACCATTGGTATTGGCGCTGGACCTGATTGCGACGGACAGGTTCTGGTGACAAATGACTTATTGGGTCTCTATGAAAAATTTATCCCTAAATTTGTGAAACAGTATGTCAATCTGGCCCCGATGATCAAACAGGCTGTATCCGATTATATCCAGGAAGTGAAATCCGGGGCTTTTCCGGGACCCGAGCACACTTTCCATATGAATCCACCTAAAAAATAAATACACGGTATGCAATAATGAAAGTTGTCACTGTTGGACCCGGGGCTATGGGCTGTCTTTTTACTACTTTTCTGGCCGAGGCAGGCCTTAAGGTCCTGCTTTTGGACCATGATTCCAATCGAGCGAATTTATTAAATAAAACCGGGTTATTTATCGAGGGGATAAGCGGGGAACACCATGTTAAGGTCCCGGTTACAGCTTCCCCAGAGGCCGCAGACGGGGCAGACCTTATTCTCGTCTGTGTTAAAAGCTATAGTACAGGAACCGCGGTAAATAACCTAGTTCCAGTATTGAAACCGGAAGCGCGAGTGCTAACTCTCCAGAACGGTATTGGGAATGTGGAAATTTTGGGTGAAAAGTGCGGCCTCAGTCGCGTCTGGGGTGGGGTAACTTCGCAAGGAGCCACACTTCTTGAACCAGGACACGTACGCCACGCCGGGACTGGACCGACAATTATCGGGGCTGCATCGGGACCCGGGCAGGAAAGCCGGCTCACCCATGTGGCAGATTTATTCACCAAAGCCGGAATTCCGACCAGTGTCGAATCCAAAGTGGAAACTTTAATCTGGTCCAAATTGATTGTTAATGTGGGCATAAACACCTTGACCGCTATCACTCGGCTAAAAAACGGGATGCTCCTGGATTATCCTGGCACAGAATACCTGATGGAAATGGCGGTTAACGAAGCCGTAAGCGTTACCAGAGCCAAGGGTATTGAGCCCATTTTCCCTGACCCTGTCGAACATGTAAAATCGGTAGCCCGCGCCACGGCTGGCAACATCGCCTCTATGCTTCAGGATATTTTGGCTAAACGCAAGACAGAGATAGACAGCATTAATGGAGCAGTGGTGACTCACGGGCAGCGGTTGGGAATCAGTACGCCCGTTAACGAAACATTGACCGCCCTTGTCAAAACTATCGAGGCCAGCTATGATGAGACGGTATGATACAGCTTGCAAGGACCTTGTCTACCTCTAATATCAGACTATAAAACGAAAAAATAAAAAGGCAGGAGACGTTAGCCCTGCCTTTTTTGTTTACGATAAGTATAACTTTGATTAACTTTTTATTTTTCTCCTAATGCCGGCCAGGCCAAGAATACCGGAGCCAAAAAGCAGAACGGCCGACGGAATGGGCACGAGGGCCACATCACTATAGTCTTCACCACCGCCTAGATCAATTCCTTGAAAACGAACGATGAGTGGCTGGGTGTCCGAGCTTTGGTTTTTTGGCGCCGAAGGCAAAAAGAAGCTGGCGGTATTTAATGTATCCAAATCTGTTCCGCAGAATGTAAAATCAAAACTGAAGGTGTTATTTTGAGTGATGCCGATTGAGACCTG
>CAZVRN010000259.1:0-4959 GCA_964629485.1 uncultured Thermodesulfobacteriota bacterium
AATGCCCAAAACGTGGTCTCATTGGTCGATGACCTGCTGAGAAAGGCCCTGGATAACGGAGAGGCCGTTTTCGTTCCAGCCGCACACCACGACATGGTCTTTTTCTTTGATATTTTCCAACCCCTTGCCCTCCTTGATTTTGCGGGTAACAAAGACCGAGGCGATAGTGGCCGTCATGAGCGAAACCAGGATCAAACCGGCAAACATGATGCCAAAACCGATCAACCGGCCGAACACGGTTGAAGGTACGATGTCTCCGTAACCCACGGTGGTGATTGTCACCAGAGCCCACCAGAAGGAATCCCAGATGCCCAGGGAATGGCCGCTGCGATACTCAACAAAATGGATGGCTACCGTGGCCAGGAGCAGTATGACGGCGATGATGCCCAGGATTCTGAAGAGGCGAACTCCCTTCAGTGTTCGATATATCTCACCCGCTTTTTCAAACAGGCTTTTCTGGTGAGGCATTTGCGGCTTTTTCTTTCTTCCCCTGAACCTTTTCACCTGGATATCTTTTCCAATTTTTATTCTTGGCCTGATCTTAGCAAAATGCACGTGCTTTTAAAATAATATTTGATAATTGCCTGTATGTTATTCTTTCCCCGGTTTTAATTCAAGGACAATAGAAGTGCGCGCCGTGCGAAATGAGGGTGGTGCTTAAAGGTTTTTCAGGCCAAATGCCCCATCAAAATCTTGACTCCAATGCCGATCAGGATAAGACCGCCCAGAATTTCAACTTTTTTGCCAAGCAAGGGTCCGACCCGGCCGCCGATTACCGCGCCCAGAATGGACAAAACGAAGGTGACAAGTCCGATAATGATTATCGGCGCGAAGATGGAAACCTTAAGCACGGAGAGACTGAGACCCACGGCCAGGGCGTCGATGCTGGTGGCCACGGCCAGGATGAACAGGGTATAATTACTCATGACCCTCTGCCCTTTTTCCTCGGAGTCCTTCCAGAGGGCTTCATAAATCATTTTTGCTCCGATAAAGGCTAAAAGGCCGAAGGCGATCCAATGGTCAAAACTCGAAATCAAACCTCGCAAACCCATTCCGACCAACCATCCCATAGCAGGCATACCTGACTGGAAGAGGCCGAAAAAAGCGGCCATTTTAAGGACAAAAGGAATTTTTAAAGGCCTGTTCGTAAATCCGCTGGCAATGGAGACGGCAAAGGCATCCATGGCCAGGCCCACCGCTACGAACAATATGGTTATTATGCCCATATTAACTTACCCGGCGCGGATTAAACGGCTGAGACAGGAACAGGCGAAGGGCATTGTTATGATTTGTTTTGTAAAAGGGCATCATTATTAAATTTACTACCAGGCGGTGCTGCAGCCTGACAAGGGTATAGCGGCAGGTAAGGCGGATGTCAAGTCAGGATCACTTGATTTTCGGATGATGCCTGCTGATGACCAAGGAGTTTGATCCTGGAACAGGTCGGTCCTTAAATATTTTTCGCCGGCGCCGGGCCGGATGACGGCTTCCACATCCTGGGCGATACGGTTCAATTTAACAAGCGGGGTTGACCCAACGACCCTGGACACAAAGTGTTCTTCATGTATTATTTCCGGTATATACAAGCTCCGGCTTCTTGAGAAAGACCTTGGTGTCCGCAGGAACGCTTTCCGTGAGCCAGACATTCCCGCCGATGATTGAACGTGCCCCGATGACTGTTTCTCCACCGAGTATGGTCGCGTTGGCGTAAATAATCACGTCATCCTCAATGGTTGGATGGCGTTTTTTGTTCCGCAGGCGGTCTCCCCCTTCTCGCGGGACTGAAAGGGCACCCAGGGTTACACCCTGATAAATCCTGACCCGTTCCCCGATTCGTGCAGTCTCCCCGATCACCACGCCGGTGCCATGATCAATGAAAAAGCTTTTCCCGATGACCGCTCCAGGATGGATATCAATGCCGGTCAGACTGTGGGCGTATTCGGTCATAATCCGGGGAATTAAAGGCACCTCCAGTTCAGACAGTTTATGGGCCATCCTGTAAACCATGATGGCGAACAGCCCGGGGTAACTGAAGATAATTTCGTCATGGCTTGAACTGGCCGGATCTCCTTCCATGGCCGCCCGGACGTCCCCAGACAAGACATCCCGTATTTCAGGCAAGGCCCGGATGAATTCCAAGGCGATTTCATGACCGCGCTGCTTGCATTGCGTGCAGGCCTGATCGTATCGAAGGCAGTCGTGCTGAATGGACAGAACAGCCTGGGAGGCGAGATTGCTGAACAGTTTTGTCGTCTCCTGGCCCAGGTAATATTCCAGGCTGACCAGGTCCAGCCTGGTTGAGCTGAAATAGCCCGGGAAGAGGATGTGTCTGGCCTGATTGACGATTTGAACAACCATTTCCCGGGAAGGAACCGGGGAAGGGCCAACGTGATCAAAAGAGCCTTCCTCGTTGCAGGAAGCGGCCAGGGAGTCCACAACAGCGGGGATCCCCTCGTAAAAATGGGTTATGGTTTCAACGTCCTGTTTGCATTTTTCAAGCGAAGAAAATTCATTGATACTCATGATGCGCCCTTCCCTATCAAAAAAATACCGTAGCTAGCCCGCATATTGGGCAGAAATTTTATAACATGACCTTCCTGGTCGTGATGGTCGGTGTTGATGGCCACCTCTTTTAATATTCTGAAGCCGATTTCTTTGGAAAATCTCCTGAAGTCCTTCATGGTAATGACCCGGATGTTCGGGGTGTCGTACCACTGATAAGGCAGCTCCTTGGTCACCGGCGCGTAACCCGAGAGAAAAAGCTGCAGGCGGACCAGCCAGTGACTGAAGTTGGGGAAACTGACGATGCCTTTTGCGCCCAGGCGCAGGATGGCCCGGATCAACCTGTCCGGCTCATAGACCTGCTGCAGGGTCTGGCTCAGGATGACGTAATCAAAACTGTTCTCCGGGTAGTCCAGTATTTCCTCATTAATATCACCCATGAGCACGGGCAGTCCTTTTTCAATACACTGGAGGACCTTGGATTCGACGCGTTCGATTCCCGTGCCGGTGACGTTCTTTTTCTCTTTTAAATAGTAAAGCAGATCGCCTTCGCCGCATCCGAGGTCAAGCACCTTGGAGCCGGGTTCGATCCAGGAGGCAATGACCCTGAGGTCAAAGCGCAGCCCTTTGTGACCCTGTTTCTTCTTTGAAGACACGTTCCAGAAAACCTTTTATCAAGGAGGTCAATCGGTTACTGGGCAATAAAAAAGCGTCATGTCCCCAGTCCGCGTCAATTTCACAAAAACTCACGTCCAGGCCGTTTTTCTTCATAGCCTTGACCATGGCCCTGGATTGATAGGTCGGGTAAAGCCAGTCTGAGGTAAAGGAGACGACCAGAAACTTGGCCCTGGCCTTTGAGAAGGCCTTGACCGCAGACCCGTCACCGTGCTGGCGTTCAAGGTCAAAGTAATCGCCGGCCTTGGTGATATACAAAAAGGCATTGGCGTCAAATCGTTCCACGAACTTCGACCCCTGGTGGCGAAGATAGCTTTCCACCTGGAAATCAGCGTCGAAGTTGAAGGAAAAATCGCTTTTATCCTGGAGCCGGCGTCCGAATTTCAGACGCATGGACTCATCGGACAGGTAAGTAATGTGGCCGATCATCCTGGCCACAGCCAGACCAAGATTCGGTTTCCGGCCGGAATAGTAATCTCCGTGATTCCAGTTCGGATCGGCCATGATGGCCTGCCTGGCCACCTCGTTGAAGGCGATGGCCAGGGCTGAATGTTTCATGGTTGAGGCCAGCGGGATCGCGGAGACAACCATTTCCGGAAAACGAAGGCACCACTCCAGGGCCTGCATTCCCCCCAGAGAGCCGCCGATAAGACTCAGAATTCTTTTTATTCCCAAGTGGTCCATGAGCGCTTTCTGGGCGGTGACCATATCGCCGATGGTCACCACCGGAAAATCAAGTCCATACGGCTTGTTCGATTTGGGATTTATGGAGGACGGTCCTGTGGAGCCCATGCAGCTCCCCAGGATATTGGAACAGACAACAAAATATTTATTGGTGTCGATGCCCTTCCCGGGCCCGATCATGATATCCCACCAGCCGGGTTTGGGGTCGTCCGGGCTGTAGTACCCGGCTGCGTGGGAATCCCCGGAAAGGGCGTGCAGGATCAAAATCGCATTTGTTTTGTCCGCGTTCAGTTCCCCGAAAGTCTCATAGGCTATGGTCACCGGGCCGAGTTTGGCCCCGCTTTCAAGGGTCATTTCATGGGGCGGTTCGCCAAAGGTGAAGAACTTCTTCTCGATCAGGCCGACCGTGATGCCTTCTTTACTATGTTCAATATATTCACTCATTTAGATAATCCATCCAATACCTGCCCGGGTATTCGATAATGTTCTCTACGGCCTCGATGCCTGCTGGTTCCCGGCCACTCTCGGGGGAGCCTGGGCCGCGTCTGTGACCTGAGTCTGGAACTTGTACAATTTTTTACGGTTCATGCCTTTTTGCCCTGGTCTTATTAAAAAAAGATGCCCCGGTTTATTAAAATGAAATCCGCCCGCGCATCTTTAAGCCTAATCCAGGGGTTTTTTCATGATTAATTATAGTTAGGAGATTATAATATTACAACACCTTGACTCCGCTTTTCTTTTAAAAGTTAAATTTTTTTGCTGAAGCTTTCCTGAATGTTGACTCTGGCCGGCGATCAATGTTAGGCTTTGGCCAAGTAAATAGGATGGGAAATACTCATGAATTTTGAAGCAGTGATCGGGCTGGAGGTTCATGCTCAGCTTTTGACCGAAAGCAAGATTTTTTGTTCCTGCTCCGCCGCTTACGGAGCTCCGCCGAACACGCATACCTGCCCGGTTTGCCTGGGTATGCCGGGCGTGCTTCCGGTGCTCAATAAAAAAGCCGTGGATTATGCCCTGAAAATGGCCCTGGCCACTCACTGCCAGATCGCGTCAAAGAGCGTTTTCGCCCGCAAGAACTATTTTTACCCGGACCTGCCC
>CAZVRN010000260.1:0-4937 GCA_964629485.1 uncultured Thermodesulfobacteriota bacterium
TTCTTGAGCATCCCGAGGCGGAAATTGCCGGCTATTATTTACCGCGCAGGGTTTTTTATCGGGGCAAATGGCTTCGGCATGGCGGTTTTTACCCGGAGAAACGCCTTCGGTTGTTTCGACGCGGCCGCGGCCGGTGCGGAAATCAGGCTGTCCATGAGAGCATCCATGTCGAGGGGAAAGTAAGCGCCCTGACACACCCTGTGGAGCATCACTCTTATCATTCGGTCAGCGATTATCTTGACCGGATGGAACGCTACTCCAGCTTGAGTGCTGAAGAGTATTTGCGGCAGGGGAGGCGGATCGGTCCTCTGAGAATGAGCGTTTATGCCGGCTTTAATTTTTTTAAGATGTTTTTTTTACAGCGCGGGTTCCTGGACGGCTACGAAGGCTTTTTGATGGCCTGTCTTTACAGTGTTTATACTTTTGTGAAATACGCCAAGTTGATGGAGCTTTCCCGGCAGGATGAAATAGCTGATAAGGATGGACCGTGAAGCTGGCTTTGATCAGAAAACGCTATACCGATTTCGGAGGAGCAGAGCTTTATGTGAGCGGACTAGCCCGCAGGCTGGTCGAACAAGGCCATGAAGTCCATATCCTGGCCCGGGAGTGGGAGGCTGAAAAAACCGAGGGTCTTATTTTTGATCCTATTCCTCCAGGCCGAGGGCCGTCATTCATGGGCTTGCTCGCCTTTGCCCGGGACGTGGCACAGAAGGTCCAACAAGGTAATTTTGATCTGGTGCACAGCTTTGAGAGGACCTATTCTCAGGATATCTTTCGGGCCGGGGACGGGTGCCATATAGAATGGCTGGCCAGGCGGGCCAGGGCTTATGGAGGCAGAAAAGCCTTTGTTGACAAAATAAACCCGAAGCACCGGGCTTTTTTAAGCCTGGAAGCGCGGCTTTTTTCCGACCCGAAACTCAAGTGCGTCCTGGCCAACTCAAAGAGGGGCCGGGAAGAAATTATTAAGCATTACGGGGTGCCCGGACATAAAATTCGGGTGGTTTATAACGGGCTGGACCGCGAAAAATTTTCACCGGACTTAAGAAAAAAACACCGCGAAAAAGTTCGTCAGGAACTGAGGTTGTCACGGGATGAACCGGTTGCCCTTTTCGTCGGTTCGGGTTTCGCGCGCAAGGGTTTGCCCAGCGTGATTCAAACCCTGCCGCAAACTCGGATCAAGCTCCTGGTGGTGGGCCGTGACCGGCCCAAACCGTATGAGTCGCTGGCCCGGAAGCTGGGTCTAACGCAGCAGGTAAGATTTTTAGGCCCGCGCAAGGACGTGGAACGACTTTACGGGGCGGCTGATGTCTTTGTTTTGCCCAGCTTGTATGAACCGTTTTCAAACGCCTGCCTGGAAGCAATGGCGGCCGGACTGCCTGTCGTGACCACTGATGAAACCGGGGCGGCTGAAGTGATCAGGGAGGGACTCAATGGGTATACGGTCAAATTTCCAGTGAAGGTCGAAGAACTGGCTGAAAAAATTTCACGAAGTTTAAAAATAGATCGCGCGGGTTTACTTGAAACGAACGAGAAGGTGCTCGAGCCTTTTGATTGGGAAAAAAATCTGGAACAAACGCTTGAAGCATACAATGACATACGGCTGGCAGGTTAAAAAACATGGATAGAATTACAGTCATACAGAAAATTATTAACCGCAAAAAAGCAAGGACTTATTTGGAAATAGGCGTGCAGAGAGGCAGGTGCTTTTTTCAGATAAAAGCCAGAAAAAAAATAGGGGTCGATCCGTTATTTAGTATTACGAAAAGGGATAAAATAAAAGCTGTCTTCAAAAACAGCACCAATCTCTTTAATGAATATTATGCGATGACGAGTGATGATTTTTTTAATACAAAATCAAAAATATTGACTCGGTATGGTCTTGATGTTGCCTTTGTAGACGGGCTTCATACCTATGCACAATCATTGAAAGATGTAAAAAATATTTTGAAGGTAATCAAGGAAGACGGCGTTATCGTTATGCATGATTGTAACCCCCCATATGAGGCGGCTGCATGTCCGGCTAATTCTTATGAGGACGCTGAGAATCAAAATATTGATGGATGGAAAGGCGATTGGTGCGGCGACGTCTGGAAAGCCCTCGTCTGTCTTAGAGCAACTCGAAATGATTTAAGCATTTTTGTATTGGATTGTGACTACGGACTCGGGATTGTGACCAAAGGAACCCCGGAAAATACGCTCCCATACTCCAAGGAAGAGATAGATAATTTTTCTTACACGGATTTGAGTAATAATAGAAGAGAACTATTGAACCTGAAAAGCATTGACTACCTTAATGAATTTTCCCGGAGATTTGATAATTAAAACGAGTCGTTAACTTTGAAATATCTTTTTTACTGGAACCATCTGGATATTAACTTATGTGCTCGGACTCCAACCATTTTTGTGAATACTTTTTGAAGCTTTCTTCTTTAAGCGATTGTTCATCCAGTTGGTTGGCTTTCATGGTTGCATGTGCTTCATGCCAGACCCAGGCCCTGGGATCAATCATCAACTTAAAGCCGGCTTCCCGGGCCCTGCGGCAGAAATCATCATCTTCGTAGGTTCCCAATCCAAACCGTTCATCCAGCAAACCAATCCTGTTAAAAACTTTTCGTTCGATCAAGACACAGAAGAAGGATAGAAAATCCACTTTCTTGTATGTCCTGAAGACTTTGGGAATCAAACGATGCTTGAATTTTTTCCTTTGGGGCCCCTTGGCTTCATTCGTCCATGGTCCGACCATGGACGCACCGGTTTTATCCGCGCACCTCAGCATACTTTGCATCCAGCCCCTGGTTGGAAAGGCATCACTGTTTAGGAGGCACACAAAGTTATTTTTCGAAGCCCGGATGCCCGTATTATACCCGCCGGCAAAACCGAGATTTTTTTCGTTCAATATTACTTGAGTGTTTTTTCGGGAATACTCCGATAATACCGAAGGCGATGAATCCGTGCTGCCGTTATCAACCAAAATTAGTTCATAGGGAATCCGGGTATGCTTTTGCACGGCCTCGATACTGCGGATCGTTATCTCCGGAGTATTCCAATTTACAATTACAATCGAAACCATTTATTTAAACCTTATCGGCCAAGCAGCATCTAAAGCAAACACGAATAATCTTCATTGATTGACCACTTTCCACCATTGGTTGGCTCTCTTTGGCCATGAAAAATCATTAAGCCTCTGGCCGGCGCCGTCGCTCAGCCTCTTCCGTAGGTTCTTATCACTTGCCAGGCGTTCTAATTTCTTCTTCAAATCGATTGCATCACCTGCCTTGAAAAGCAAGCCATTTTTTTCATTCTCTATAACCTCGCGGATGCCGGGCAAGTCTGCCGCCAGAATAGGCCGCCCCATGGCCAGGTAATCATAGACCTTGGTGATGGCAACATACGGCATCCTGCCTTCTGGTAGCGATGGGACAATGAGCACATCAGCGAGACTGAGCACAGGGCCAAGTTTAGGAGGCGGAATAAAACCACATACCTTTATTGTATCCAACCCTCTTTGCGCAGCCATATTTTTTATTTTTTCAGTTGCATCCTTGTTGCCTCCCACCAGAATTAATCGTGAATCAGCAGAGGGCCTGACCTGGCGCCAGTTTTCCACCAGCCATTCTATCCCCTGCTGCCGGTACAGCGAACCAATGTAGAGAACTGTAAAAGCACGTTCGTTATCGGTCTCAGGAACCGGCGCTTGCTCAAGTCTCTGCGAGTTACAAGCCAAGCCCAGGGGCACAATCGATATTCCGGGCACATGTTCGGCTAATACCTTAAGCAGTTGATAAGTAGTGGTAAAGAGCACATCGGCCTTTGAAAGGGCCTGCAGCTCCATGTCGATTTTTTTTTGATTGGCTCTGTCAAGCAGCTCGAGTTGATGCACCTCGTATACGTAGCTCGCTTTAGCTCTCAACTTTTTTATTTCTAATAAATATGAAAATAATTTGATAAAACTCGCCGTAAATATAATGTCTCCTTCTGTTAAATTTTTTTTAAGGAAACGGGAAACATTCCGAAAATAAACTCGATTTAACGTCAATCCAAAACCGCCTTTTTTTTTCTTTAGGGCGAAAAGTTCTTGAATTTTCAGGTTTGGAAGGGGGTTAAGGCCAAACCATTGAAAAGGGTCTTTTTGTTTTTCCCCCTTCGGGATAATCAGCACAATTTGCGCGTCCCGATTTTCATGGGCCAGCCACCAACTGTGGTTAAATAGATAGTAGGCATGAGCCGATCCATCAAAGAGACTTTGATTGATGGGGAGAAATAGGTTATTCATAACTACAATCTTTCGCAGTCTTTCAAGCTTATCTTCATCCGAAGTTCAGGGCTTTGTGCGAGCAGGCAAGGAACAATTCGTCATTGGAATAAATATCTTTCAAATTGCAGGAAAGTCAAGGTTTAATCTGAAGGGAGAATTTTCCCGGTCTCTGGTTTATTTTAACTATTTGGTTTAGAAGGCCGCATTCCTGACTACGATGTGGGCGAACGAACTGGTTTAGCGGTTCATCTCGGAGACGGTTTAATTTATCCTGGTCGCTGATGCTATCTCCACGGAATACTGCTCCTGAAAAGACCTGCCTGGGAGCTGGTCTTCGTGTGATGGTATATGGAGCATATCTTTGAAACCAGCGGGGATGGATTTAATCTTTGTTGAAAATTCTGATAAAAAATAAAGACTTGAGAATGAAAATAGGATATAGTGTTCACCGAAGTTTGACCGGATATCTACCCTTTCAAGCGCAGAGAAAATGCTTAATTAATGGATACTGATACAGTCATGAGTGTTTTTCGGCGCTATTGCTTTTAGTGAGAGGTATTCGAAGAAATTACGTGGAAGACAGACTAAACAGGTGAAACAATGAATCCTGCATTTAATGCTACTGAACTTGTTGAAGCCATTGATCGCTTTTCAGACGTGAACATCATGATCATCGGCGACG
>CAZVRN010000261.1:0-4915 GCA_964629485.1 uncultured Thermodesulfobacteriota bacterium
CGTCTTTGCGACAGGGCAATTGTTAGCAGGCGCAAAGGGGTTAGTCCAGCGATAAAGCGGAGGGCGCGGCGAGCCGCAGCAGCGCCGAGGCGTTACCGAGATCCCAGAGCTTCACCGGTCGTCTGCCCGCCATGGAAAAGCGCCCGTCCCGGGAAGCGTTTTTAAAAACCCAAAATTGGCCTTATCACTCAAACTAATAGCTTCGGGCGGCCGGGACGCCTTTTATAAAGGGCCGATTGCAGAGGAGATCGTGCGGTATGCGCAGGGATCAGGCGGGTTTTTCTCTATGGAGGATTTTTCCGGGCACGTTTCTACGTGGGTTGAGCCCATCAGCCTGAACTATCGAGGTTATGAGGTTTACCAGATCCCTCCAAATGGGCAAGGCATAGGCGTTCTATTGATGCTTGGTATTCTGGAAGGTTATGAGATCGGTTTAATGAAGCACAATTCACCAGAGTATCTGCATCTGCTTATAGAAGCTAAGAAGCTGGCTTATGATGATCTCGGCAAGTGGGTGGCGGATCCCGGAAAAAATAAACTCCCGTTTGAAGGACTGCTCTCCAAGGAGTATCTGGCCGCTCGCCGGAAGTTAATTGACCCTCAAAAAGCCGCTTCTGATGTCGAACACGGTTTACCGGACGGCTGTGATACGGTATACCTCACGGCAGTGGACAAAGGCGGCAATGCCGCTTCATTTATTAACTCCATATTTCATCCTTTTGGGGCGAAAATTGTCGGCGGAGAAACAGGCATTCTGCTTCAAAACCGGGGGGCCGGTTTTACACTGGAACCAGGCCACGTAAATGAATACGCGCCTGGTAAACGTCCTTACCATACCATCATCCCCGGCATGGTCCTGAAAAAGGATAAGCTTTACCTTTCCTACGGTCTCATGGGGGGACTGATGCAGCCTCAGGGGCACGCGCAATTTCTTATAAATCACCTTGACTTCGGCATGACCATCCAGGAAGCCATGGATGCACCCCGCTTCAAGCATTTGCGCAGCTATGATGTCAGGCTTGAACACGGCATCCCGTTTAAAACAATGGAGGCTTTGGAAAAAATGGGACACAAGGTGATTTCGAGTCCGGGTGAGTTTTTTGGCGGTTCCCAGGCCATTCTCATTGACCCGGCCACTGGCACTTTTTTTGGGGCTTCTGATCCTCGCAAGGACGGCACCGCGCTGGGTTACTAAAAAGCTTCAGTGTGACTTTTAATTATCTAGCTGATAAATTAACTGAAAATCGGCGTGTCTTGATTTGACACAATAATAGTTTTTGATAAAATGAAAATAGAACATCTTAAATCAATAATAAATTCGCGTGTTCTTTTTTGTGGTTCTGTGAAATCTATTTGTTCTTCTGCCTATTTATTACATCTTTTATCAAAGTGATGCTCGATCTTACAACTTATACAAACGGACATAAAAAAGAGCTTGAAGAACTTCTTCGTTCTGCGCAATGGCAGCAGGTAATAAAATCAGATTTGATTGAGGAGGTAAAAGCTCAAAGAATCGAACCCGGAAATATCAGAGATTTTATTGATGCCGTAGTCAATCCTCTGCTCGATTTTAATAAAGAAAAAGTTAATAATTTGATAAAGTCAGGTTGCAGGGATAAGGATCATCTCCTTTCTGTTTTGTCCAGGTGGCCCGATCGTTTGGCAGAGAAAGATCCTAAACTATCCTTTCTTGGATTAAATATAACTTCCAGGTGTAATGTTGAGCCTGCCTGTTTATATTGTAATCAGCCCCAAATAGAACCTTCGTTGGATTTAAGCACATGGAAAAAAATTATTAATGAAGTTACCTCTGAGAATAATGGTGAGGGTCCTTACGTTTATATTACCGGTGGAGAACCCTTGACTTTGGGTGAAAATTTATGGGGCGATAATGGTTTAGTCAAGTTTGCTGCACAAAGGGGAGCAGGAGTCAACGTCAACACGAATGCTATGATGTTGACCCCTGAGATCGCCTTACGATTCATCAAGGCGGGGCTTTCAAAATTACATATATCGCTGGATACTTCGATTGAAGATGTACAAAATTATTTATTCAATGGAGATTATTACGATCAGGTACTAGAAGGCATTTACAACGTTCAATTAGCCCGTGACTTGATTGGTGTTTCCTACCCTGTTGTTCACATAAACTGTGTTTTGACCAATCGAAATCTTGATCTGTTTCCTTCATTATTTGCATTTATTCTGGAAAAGCATAAACAGACAGTTGACAAAGATGACCCGTTTTATAATGATTTATTCCCGCATATTATTCCGGTTGGGGGCAGCAGCAATGATTTCTTGAGGCCGACTGAGGCGGAATTTAGAAAATTTTATGAAGTGATATGGCCGGAAATAACTCGCATATGGGATAAGTATCAAGAGAAATACAATATTCCTGAAGATAAGAGAGAAGTTCTATTCGGGTATTTTTCAAATCCTTTTTTAAGAGTCAGGCACAAAGGCGGGTTAGACGCCTATGTTAAGGCTTCTGCGGAAGGACTTTATGGGAAATTGGCCTTACCGAAATACTGTTACGTCGCTCCTACACAAGCCAGCTTTACGCCGGATGGTTATCAATATCGATGCGGTTTTCATGCCATTCGTCGTTTGTTACCGGTGGGTCATATCGAAAAGAGGAATGTTTTTGAAAATATCAGGGTTGGGTTATCTGACCATGATACCCTGCCTCAGGAGGAATATTGTTACGGCTGCGCATTGGCGACATTGTATATTAACCAGTATACCGAAATACGATTAAAAGGAACATTGAAATCCATGCTTGAGCGATAAAGATGGAAATAGAGATACTTGGGATTTGAAAGGAATGAACCAGGAACCTTGGTTTTAATTTTTACATCAAAGGCGCATTTTGTTTGCTGCCTTGCATTTTATCTGTGTCTTTGTTAGGTTAATTGTACGGGAATAAATTAATAAACTTTTACCACTTTTTTCGTCCAGTCATATGATGATAGTTACTTCCGGGAAAGAAGAAGGAGAATTATTTACTGCGCCGCAAAACAAGGAGCTCGGAGCATGAAATTAAAAATATGGCTCATAAAAGTTTCAGTATTAGTCTTTGTTTGTTCTATATTTTCGGTTAGTCATGCTGATTATTTTAATCTGGCTGCCCACCGTGTTTTTAATAAGCCTGATAAAGAAGCTTCTGGACTAAAAAAGGGAAAAACAGAAAATAGATCAGGCCGGGAACAGGTTTCAATTGAGAACCTGAAAGAATCGAATTGGTGGGCTGTTGTTCAGAAAAAAATTATAGAAGAAGAATATCATGTTACTTATCAGGAGAAGACCTTTCTTCAGGATCTAAAGTCTGCTTACCATGCTCCCAATCGTGCGCAGAATTTGCGGATTTATTTCTTGCCTAAAAGTATCCGGGTTATGCGCCGGACAGAACAAGAGCCGTCCTGGCAGGTCGGACTTGGCCTGGTTGATATTTCCAAAGGAAAACATTCTATATCCCTGCCGGAGGATAAGACACCGGCTATTACCGGAAATTTAATTGAATATCACCGTGGCAGCGTTATTGAGTGGTATGAGAACAGGCCCGATGGCCTTGAACAGGGCTTCACGCTCAAGAAAAAAATTGAGGGGGAGGGGCTTATCAGTTTAACCCTCGAAGTCGATGGAGATGTAAGACCTGTTCTTTCCCAAGACGGTCAGGTTATTGATTTTTTGACCACGTCAAACAGCAGGGTACTGCAATACAGCCATCTCAAGGTTTATGACAGCAGGGGCATTGTTTTACCGAGTCATTTTGAATTGGCCGGTAATCATTTAAAAATCGTACTTGATGATCACGAAGCAATTTATCCTGTTATTGTCGATCCTCTCATCAGTTCCCTGGCGGATTGGTCGTATGAAAGCGACACAGCCAGCGCGCAGTTTGGTCTCAGCGTCTCCGTAGCCGGTGACGTAAATGGAGACGGTTACAGCGACGTAATTGTCGGGGCGCCTTATTATGGAACAGATGGTCGGGCCTATGTTTTTTATGGTTCTGCCGCGGGGCTGTCTGTCACCCCGGACTGGACGCAGGACGGAGAGGGCGTTGGCGTGCTTAGTAATAATTTTGGTTATTCGGTTTCCAGCGCCGGAGACGTGAACAATGATGGGGTCAGCGACGTTATTATTGGTGCCCCTGGTTACAATAATGGCGACGGCCGAGCTTATGTTTTTCACGGCTCTGCGGGAACAGGCCTGTCCACGACCGCTGATTGGACGGCCGGTGCTGGTGTCTCAAATGCAAAATTTGGTGAAACGGTTTCCGGCGCTGGAGATGTAAATGGGGATGGCTACAGTGACGTTATTGTCGGAGCGCCAAATTATTTCGTCAGCGGGGGTTCTGACGGCGCAGCTTTTGTGTTTCACGGGTCATCTGCCGGCCTGTCGGCAAGCGCCGGTTGGCTGGCAAAAAGTGACCTTGGAGGCGCTTATTTTGGGAACTCTGTATCTACGGCCGGTGACGTAAATGGAGATGGTTACGATGATATCGTTATAGGCGCTTACAAGTACTATAATGGCCGGTCATTTATTTATCACGGATCATCGGCAGGGCTTCCCGGAGGACCGGTAGCCGGTATTTCTGATGCAAATATTACCTTAAATACCGCTGATGCTCCGGGTGATTTCGGCTGGTCCGTGTCCACAGCCGGCGATGTAAACGGCGACGGGTATAGCGATGTGATTGTCGGACAGCCAAACTCCACCTACGGCTATGCCCATGTCTACCTGGGTTCATCGGCGGGCTTAAACGAAAACAATCTATGGTCGCTCCAAAGCACTCAGACCTCTACCGCATTTGGATATTCCGTGTCTACGGCTGGTGATTTTAATGGAGACGGGTATGCCGATATCCTTGTCGGAGAACAGTCTTTTAATGATGGAAAAGGTGCAATGTATT
>CAZVRN010000262.1:0-4912 GCA_964629485.1 uncultured Thermodesulfobacteriota bacterium
GGTCCGGCGGCGAACGCTTGTCCTTTACTGCAAAACAATTTATGCCTGGCCTATGAGGCCCGGCCGTTTGCCTGTCGCAGTTTTCTGTCCCTTGAAGCCTGCCGGCCGGAAGGACAGGCTAATGTCCCTTCCGGCCTTGTTTCGGTGATTACCGCCTGCCAGCAGATCATCGAACATCTGGACGAGAGGGGTTATTTCGGAAATCTGGTGGATGTGCTTCTTCTGTTAAGCTGCGGCGATCAAGAGAAGCGGTACTGCCAGGGCGAATTGTCTTCACCCCCTAACCTGACGCCGACCAAGCCTTTGCCCGGGTTCTTAATACCTCCGGAAGACAGGGCCTTGGTGCAGCCGTTTTTGACACGGCTTTTTCAGGGTGATCTGGGCGGAGAATCTTTCCTCGTAAAGATGAATGCCATTCGTCCTTTGTCCGTCAGTCAGTGAGAGCTTCCGATCCCGGAACAGGTCGTGATGTCGGCCGGAAAGGATCATCCGCTATGCGGTAAACAAGATTCAGCCCGGTAGTCTTTAGCCGGCTATCAGTATCTCATTATCGGGCTTATGTTCTTGTCCTTTACCATTTTCAGGACCCGGCCGTAGACCTCCTCAAAGGGTTCGCCCTGGTTTTGAAAAAAATGCACCCCTTTTTTTATATCGACTCTTTTGAGGCCCTGAACCATTTGCAGGATTTCTACATGCATCAAAGCCTCGGAACCGGCCAGCGGATTAAATTTTGACGGATTGACAGGGATGTCGAAGTAACCTGGCAGCGTGGCGATATCCCAGATTGAACAAGGCTTTTTACAGCGCCTGTACGTCATTTCCAGTCGCTTGCGGTGGTATTTTTGTAAAAAGGTCGCCCGCGCCTTGACATTCCGGATGGCTTTCCCGTGAGCCGGTAGCGTTAAAGAGATATCATTGAGATTCTTAATTTTTTCCAGGGTGCGAAGGTAGGTCAAAAGATTATCCGGGTGGGGTGTGATGGGACTCAAAAGCACATCGCCGCAAAGAAGCACCCTTTCGGTTCCTTTTGGTCCGATAATAAGCCCGATACTTCCGGGTGAATGTCCGGGAATATGTTTTACCTCTATATTTTTAAGCAGTGACCCATTCAGGCGGAGGCGTCCCTCCCGGGTAATGGGGAAGCTTAGGCCAGGTGAAAGCCCGACGTACTGGCCGCTAATCTTTTCAAAATATGAATTCGACGAATCTTTAACTCCTTTTGGCTGAGGCATGCCCATGGCCATGGTTAAGCTTCGCATATAAAACCATCTTTCCAGCATACCCCATGGGTTGCAGATTTCTGACGAGTCCAGAGCGTGCGCTGTCACCGGGCAGCGGGCCTGATCCGTGATCCAGCGTCCCATGAGAAAGTGGTCCGGATGCCCGTGCGACAAGATCAGCAGGTCAATGTCCTTGATGGAATATCCTGCCAGCCGCAGTCCCTCCAGGAGTTCCTGTTTACTGTAGTCATCAGGCAGAGCCCTGATGTCTGGCGGGATGGTTTGACTGCGTGCATCGAAAAAGAAATGTTTAGCCAGGCCGGTGGGCATGCCGGTGTCCAGTAGAATCAGGATCTCACTCTCAACCAAGTAAAGGTGTGTTGGCCCGGGTCCGATGATGTCCGGGCAGAACGTGGTGATCTGGATGATGCGGGTTTTCCGGTCTGGCAGTACGAAACGCCGTACACGGCCGCTGGCGAGTTTTTGTGTGGGTCTGAGAACGGTGCCTTCAAGGTTCATGTTGTCTTTCCTGCTTGTTTTTCAAAAGGTTTATCAGATGGGGGGACTGTTGTCAAAAAGCCGGCTCGCGATATTACTGGTAAAGACCTATACAAGGCGAGTAATTTTGTTGAAATCACGGAATCCGACAATGGGTTCGGCTAAAGGACGAAGTTTTGCAGAAGCCTCAGTTCAGGTAAAGGGTGAATTCTTAACTTACGAGGTCTCTGTCTGGTAAGGCTATGGGAGCCTGAAGTTAAAAAATGGGTTTTGTTAATGGCTGAAAATGAAGGGCTTTCCCCTCAGCCGATTTAATCACGCTGAAACTGGAGGGCGCTGTTTGGCCCATGGGCGAGCCTCTTCAAGCTGGGCCGCAAGGCGAAAAAGAGTGGCCTCATCACCAAAGCGTGCCATAAATTGTGACCCGATCGGCAGGCCGCTTTCATCCCAGTAGAGCGGAACGGACATGGCCGGCTGGCCTGTTATATTGCATATGGGTGTAAAAGGTGTAAAAGACGCTGAGCGAAAAAGTCCCTGGAGCGGCTTATCCGGCGATGACTCAAAGGAGCCCAGCGGCACGGGCGGTTCGCCAAGAGTGGGTGTGAGCAAGACGTCGAAATTGGTAAAAAAGGCGGCCATGTTTCGTGAGGCTTTTTCAAAGTTCTGTATCGCCCTCATATAATTAACCGCCTTGATTTCATGACCTCTTTGGTATTGTGCCCAGGTCAGCAGTTCGAATTGGTCGGGCGAAGGTGTACTGTCCAGGCGGCGGGCCCAATAATCTATAGACCAGGCGGTGATCGTTGACCAGATGAGTCCGAAATCCCTTCCTGTTACATTGCTGTCTATGGGCGGAGAGGCTTCAACAACTTCGTGACCCAGCTCGGCGCAGAGCTTGGCTGCATCTTCCATAGCTTTGACACAGTCGGGGTGGATGGTAACATTGGTGGCTGGTTTCGCTGTAAAAGCTATGCGAAGTTTTCCAGGGTTTGTCTTCGTTTCTTCGATAAATGGGCGCTTGGGCGGAGGCGCCCAGCACGTGTCCCCAAGGTCTGGACCGGAGATTGCGTCAAGCAGGGCGGCGCTGTCTCGAACAGAACGCGTAAGGGCATGTTCGGTTATAAGAAACAACATGATGTTCCCGTATTCCGGTCCCAGTGGATTGCGTCCCCTGGTCGGCTTGAGACCGAATAGGCCGCAGCAGGAAGCTGGGATGCGTATAGACCCGCCTCCATCATTGGCATGGGCCATTGGAACCATGCCGGAAGCCACGGCTGCGGCTGAGCCTCCGCTTGAGCCGCCGCTTGTCCGGTTTATGTCCCACGGGTTGTGACAGGGACCTAAGAGTTTCGATTCCGTGGTCGGGAGAATACCGAACTCGGGAGTATTGGTTTTCCCAAGGATAATTAAGCCAGCTCGTTTCAGTCGCGCCACGAGTTCGCTGTCATGCCCGGACAAAAAATCTTTTAAAAAAAACGATCCTTCCGTTAAGCGGAAACCGGCATATTCCGCTAATAGATCTTTGAGCAGAAAGGGTACCCCGCTAAACGGGCCTTCAGGCAGCTCACTAGTGGCAATAACGCGGGCCGCATCGTACATGGGCGTTACAACCGCGTTGAGTGTTGGATTCAGCCGCTCGATTCGTTCAATAGCGGTGTCTACGAGCTCAAGCGGCTCGACCTCGCCTTTTTGGACCAGCTCGGCCAGGCTGGTCGCATCCATAAAAGCAAATTCATCAGACTTGGTCACAAGTCTTCTCCCTCCTCAAAAGTTTCTTCGTGTAAAGGAAAACGCAATTTTTGCGTCTGAAATAGTAGGGTAATTGCTTTTGGTCCTTCCAAGTACTAAACTCAGCGTGTTCAGCCTGAGACCTGTTTGGTTATAATCTTATAACAAGAAGGTTAGCACAGAATTAATCAATATGTCCAGAACGAAGAATCGCTTCTACCGCGCTGTTGCAAATTTTCGTTCTTTAGGGGTTTTGATTAAAATTTTGAAAACGCTCTAGCTGAAAATTAAATTTAAAGCGGCGATACTTGAGCGGTCAATCAGCGTCATCAGTCAGGAAGTCTTGGGCCTGACTTAATTTTTCCTCAAATATCGGAATGAGTTTTTCAATGAACTCCGGTTTCAGCCGCAGTGCGGTCCAGGCCTGAGGATTAATAGCCGGGATGAAATCATCGCCGCCGTCGCCCACCTCAAAGGCCCGTACCACGATATCTCCAATGTGGACCAAGCTTGTAATGGTGAAATACTTTTTTGACACAGTTGGATTATGATGGTGAGCAATGGCTGCGGTCAGGTTATATGGCAGGTTCCAGTTTTCAGCCAGCCAGAACCCGAAGTCAGCATGCGTGGCGCCTAAAGCTTCTTTCTCGGCTTCCACCAGTAACAGATTCTTATCTTTAGCCAGTTTCGCGACATGAATGTATTCATCATGCAGAAAGGCATCCAGGATTATTTTACCGATATCATGCAGCAATCCGGCCAGGAAGACTTCATCTTTGTCTTCCATCCCAAGTTCTAAGCTGATGGTTTGAGCAAAGACCCCGCATCCAAGAGCATGTTTCCAGAATTTTTTTCTATTGAGCGCTTGACCGGGGGAAACCTCGCTGAAGGTATGAAAGAGGGTGGTGGCCAGAATGATATTTTGGATAGACGTATACCCGAGAATGGTGACAGCCTTGCTGAGCGTATCGATTTTGCGGGGGAAGCCGTAAAAGGCTGAGTTCACTAGTTTGAGCACACGGGATGTAATGGATTGATCTCTTTTTAAGGCCTCGGAAAGTTCACCGGCTGATGACTCGGGATTGTTGAGAACGTTGAGGATAGAAATAACTGTCTCAGGCAAGGAAGGCAGCCCTTTCATCCGGCCGATCATGTCGTTGAAGGCCTTTTCGGCTGCTTTATTCATCTTTATTTTTTAATTTTTTGATTAAATAACGCGTGGAAATATCTTTCAAGGCCATCATGGTCTTGTCTTTTTTATGACGTTCAAAACGTTTTTCAATGCGTTTTAAAAGCTCTTTTTCTTTATTAGTCATTCTCCAAGCCCCTTACGGTCTATTATCAACTGCCTCATAAATTTAGTTGAGCTTCAATTATACGGGTAGCCATCGCATACATTCATCACTGGCGCTTCGATGCTCTCTTTGGCTTCAAGCAGAGTTTTATGCGAACGTCGAAGGGCCTCT
>CAZVRN010000263.1:0-4902 GCA_964629485.1 uncultured Thermodesulfobacteriota bacterium
GCCTTCACTGAAGGGTAAGTTGAAGGCCAAAAAAATTGACATTCCATTATTTTCGGCCGCGGATTTGGGGGTTGATCCGGAGTCAGTAGGCCTTGCCGGTTCCTTCACTCAAGTAGTTGAGGTTTTTGCGCCGAAAGCCCGTGAAAATCGGGTAATTTTAGAAGGTGAGACGGAAACACAGGTTGAAAAACTCCTGGTGGGCCTGAAAAAGGATAAGGTCTTAACCGTCAAGATAGATTGAGTATGAGTTTAATTATTGATTCTGATCTTTGTACCGCCTGCGAGGCTTGCGTTGAAACTTGTCCCTTTGCCGCAATTACAGTAGTCGATGGCGTGGCCCAGGCAGATGAAAATTGTAATTTATGTGGAGCGTGTGTCGATGTTTGTCCTGTCCAGGCCATTGTAATCAAGAAAAAAACCAGCGCTCCTGCTGCTGATGGTTACCGGGGGGTCTGGATATTTGCCGAACACAGACAAGGTAAGCTGGCGCGGGTAGCTCTTGAACTTCTGGGTGAAGGCAGACGCCTGGCTGATCGCCTGGGCGTCGGACTGGGTGCGGTTCTTTTTGGTCATGGCGTTAAGAAGGATGCGGATCAGCTTTTTTTTTACGGCGCTGATACGGTTTACCTGGCTGATGAACCCTCACTGGCTGGTTTTAGCGATGATATGTACGGGGCTTTGTTGGCCAAAATGATTCAGGAGTACCGCCCGGAAATTGTTCTGTGCGGAGCGACAGCCATAGGTCGATCTTTCATCCCCAAAGTCGCTACTATTTTGGGCACCGGCTTGACAGCGGATTGTACCGGCCTGGATATTCGTGATTCAGATCGTTTGCTCCTTCAGACCAGGCCCGCCTTCGGCGGCAATATCATGGCCACTATCATCTGTCCCTCTGGAAGACCCCAAATGGCCACGGTCCGGCCCAGGGTCTTCCGGCCTGGACCTTGCCAGGAAGGCAGGCGGGGGGAACTGATTGAAATTGATGTGAATCGCTTCAATATCGTTCCCCGAACAAAACTGTTGGAAATCGTGGAGGATCTTTCGGAAAAAGTTAACCTGGCTGAGGCTGATATTCTGGTCGCGGGCGGCCGCGGCTTGGGCGAGGCCAAGAATTTTGATCTTCTGCGGGAACTGGCCGATCTTCTGGGCGCAGGGATCGGGGCTTCACGCGGGGCGGTCGATGCCGGCTGGATATCTTATGCCCATCAGGTAGGCCAGACCGGAAAGACGGTTTCTCCCAAGTTGTATATAGCCTGTGGCATTTCCGGGGCGGTTCAGCACCAGGTTGGCATGCAGTCTTCAGATGTGATAGTGGCGATTAATAAAGATCCTAATGCTCCCATATTCGACGTGGCCAATTATGGACTGGTTGGAGATTTATTCGAGATAGTTCCGATGATAATTAAACGCCTTAAAGGTGGCAGGTCATGAAATGAATCTGCAGTAGTGAAACTACTTGACTCAAGCGCGGACTTGTGGAATAAAAGTTTGACCGAATAACACTCCCAGCATTCAGAGGTGAGAAGCGTTGACTGAAGAAAAAAAGGTTGTTTATATAACCGGCGGGTCCCGCGGTATTGGCCGGGCTGTCGCTCACCGTTTCGCCGGGCCTGAAACCATTGTGGTTTTTAACCACTATGATCAGGATGATTCTGCCGCCCGGGAGACCTTGGCCGACTTAAAAGAAATTGGTTTTGAGGCCGAAGCGCAGTACTATGATGTTTCGGACAGGCAGGCCGTGCAGGATCATTTGGGCGGGGTCATTGAAAAGTACGGTCGCCTGGATGTCCTGGTCAATAACGCTGGCATAACCAGAGACTCCCTGCTTCTACGGATGAAGGAGGAAGACTGGGATATTGTTTTGCGCGTCAACCTGAAGGCGGTTTTCAACTGTTCGCAGGTCGCAGCTAAAGCCATGATCAAAAAACGGTCGGGCCGTATTATAAATGTTGCCTCAGTTGCCGGGTTAATGGGCAATGTCGGTCAAGCCAATTATTCGGCTTCAAAGGCCGGGATTATCGGGCTGACAAAAACAATGGCCCGTGAACTGGCTCCGCGTAATATTACCGTGAATGCGGTTGCGCCTGGTTTTATCGAGACAGACATGACTGCGGCGATGCCTGAGAAGGCTATTGAGAAAGCGAAAGCTATAATCCCGTTGGGTCGGGCCGGGAAACCCGAGGATGTAGCCGAAACCATAGCATTTTTAGCTTCACCTGCCGCGGCTTATTTGACCGGACAGATCATTAACGTCGACGGCGGCATGTATATGTAGTCTGAAAGGCCCGTTACGGGTTTTATTAAAATCCTTAAGGAGGATATTTGGATGTCGATTGAAGCAAACGTTAAGAAGATTATTGTTGAACAGTTAGGCGTAGATGAAGCGGATGTTGTTCCCGGTGCCTCTTTTGTGGATGACCTTGGCGCTGATTCTCTCGATTTGGTTGAGATGATTATGGCCATGGAGGAGGAATTTGATATGTCAATTTCCGATGAAGACGCCGAAAAGATAAAAACGGTTCAGGACGCAATTGATTATATTACCTCAAACGCATAGAATAAAAAGATAACAATTGGAAATATTAGAAAAAAAACGCGTTGCCGTAACAGGACTGGGTATTGTTTCTCCCCTTGGGATTGGCGTGGAAGCCAACTGGGAAGCTCTGATTGCAGGCCGTTCTGGTATTTCCCGTGTCACTAAATTTGACGCGAGCGATCTGAGGACCCAGATTGCCGGTGAAGTCAAGGACTTCAATTCTGAAGATTATCTGAGCCAGAAGGAAATTAGACGGCTTGACCTTTTCATCCACTACGCCTTGGCCGCGGCCCGGATGGCCATGGAAGAGAGCGGCTTGCAGGTGAACGAGGAAAACGCAACGAAAATTGGATGTGTCCTTGGCTGCGGGCTGGGCGGTTTGCATTCGATTGAAACCTGCCACAAAACTTTATTGGAGAAAGGGCCTTCACGGGTCACGCCTTTTTTTATTCCTATGCTTATCTCGAATATGGCCCCTGGTCAAATATCCATTGAATACGGTTTAAAGGGTCCCACGCTTAGTATATCAACGGCCTGTGCCGCCGGGACTCATGCAATCGGCGAGGGTTTTCGGATGATACAGAGAGGAGAAGCGCTGGCCATTCTCGCCGGTGGAGCTGAGGCTGTTATTACCAAGCTGGGAATGGCGGGGTTTAATGCCATGAGGGCCATTTCGACAAGAAATGATGAACCCGAAAAGGCCAGTCGCCCCTTTGACTTGGATCGTGACGGGTTCGTCATGTCGGAAGGTTCGGGTATTATCCTTTTAGAGGAACTGGAACATGCGCGTAAGAGAGGAGCGCAGATATATGCTGAACTAGTCGGCTTCGGTTTGTCCAGCGACGCCTATGACAGGGTCGCTACCCCCGAAGGAGGCACAGGGGCGGTACAGTGCATGCAGGCCGCTTTGAAGGACGCGGGCTTGACCCCGGATGACGTGGATTATATTAACGCTCACGGTACTTCGACCCCAATAAACGACATCTCGGAAACCCAGGCCATTAAAACCGTTTTCGGCGCTCGTGCCAAACAGCTTCCAGTCAGTTCAACGAAATCCATGACCGGCCATCTGCTCGGAGCCGCCGGCGGGGTGGAAGCGATTTTTTCGATTCTAACCATTGCCAGAGGCGTAATTCCGCCGACAATCAATTATGAAACCCCGGATCCTCAGTGTGACCTTGACTATGTGCCCAATGTCGCGCGGGAAGCCAAGGTCAAGGTGGCCGTGAGCAACTCTTTTGGCTTTGGCGGCACGAACGGCGTGCTTGTTTTTCAGGCTTACAGCTCGTCATAGAAACTTGCTGTAAGATAGAGGGGGCCATTTTCGGCCCCTTTTAAGTTCCACTGTTTTTCGGGAGCAGAAATGAAACTGGTAATAGGCAGCGACCACGCTGGTTTTAATTTAAAGAAAATGATCAAAACCTACCTGATTGAAAAAAATCATTCAATCACGGACTTCGGTCCCAAGGAGGCTGTAAGTTGTGATTACCCGGAGTACGGGTTAAAAGTCGCTCACGCTATAGCTGACGGAACCTTTGAACAAGGAATTCTCATCTGCGGCACGGGCCTTGGTATGTCTATGGTTGCCAATCGGATCAAGGGTGTCCGGGCCGCCTTGTGTCAGAATGAATTTCAGGCTCGCATGGCTCGCGCGCATAATAACGCAAATATTCTCGTTTTAGGGGAAAGAGTGCTGGGCAGAGGCCTGGTCTGCTCTATCCTTGATGTCTACCTGACGACTAACTTCGAGGGTGGGCGGCATCAGCGGCGAATCGACCTGTTCGATTATGCGGATTGAGTGGATTAACTTATGGATTATCTAGCCAAAACTGACCCGGAAATATTTGAAATCATTAAGTGTGAAGAAAAGCGACAGGAGACTAAGCTGGAACTGATCGCTTCCGAGAATTTCGCCTCACCGGCAGTCATGGCGGCTCAGGCTTGTGTCATGACCAATAAGTATGCGGAAGGATATCCGGATAAACGGTATTATGAAGGATGTGAACATGTTGATCGAGTCGAAAAGTTGGCTATAGAAAGAGCCAAGAAGCTCTTTGGAGCCGAGCATGTCAATGTTCAGCCGCATTCCGGTTCCCAGGCTAATATGGCGGTTTATTTCACTGTCATGAATCCCGGCGATACCATGTTGGGTATGAACCTCGATCAAGGCGGCCATCTGACCCATGGCAGCCCTGTCAGCTTTTCAGGCAGGTTTTTCAATGTTGTTTCTTACAGTGTTAGAAGGGATACAGAAATCATTGACTATGAGGAGGTTCGCCGCCTGGCTGAGCAACATCGGCCAGAGATCATAGTGGCCGGCGCAACGGCTTACCCGCGCATAATCGACTATGATGCTTTCAGCAAAA
>CAZVRN010000264.1:0-4897 GCA_964629485.1 uncultured Thermodesulfobacteriota bacterium
TGTTTGAACCACTTTTTTTCTATCGCTTGATTTTCACCATACAGAGGCGTTTCAGGGTTTCTGGTTTGTGTTTCAACACCACCGGCAAGTTAAGGTGTTTTTGGCTGGTTCATTTCCGAAAGGAATATGTCCGGCGCACTTTTTGCTCGCAGAGACGATTGCCATCAATGCAGCACCCTGGGAAAACTTTTTGGGGCGGTTTTTAACTATTGGCTGGCGAGGAAAAACATAAAGACTGGATTTACCCGGCCGGGCTCTTCCTGCTGGCCTTGACCATACGTCTGATTTTCCTGGCCCAGATTCACGGCCAGGCTTATTTCGAGACACTGCTCCTGGACGCACGGGCCTATAACATGAGGGCCCTCGAAATCATCGGCGGAGACTGGCTGGGCAAGACTGTTTTTTATCAGGATCCGCTTTACCCTTATTTCCTGGCTCTAATCTATAAAATCTTCGGCTCTGGCACCTTGGCCGTTCGCGTGGTCCAGAGTTTTCCGGGCGCGTTCAACGCCGCGCTTATCTACTTCATGGCCAAGGAACTGGGAGGAAGGCGCGCCGGAATCCTGGCCGGAATCCTCTTCCTTGGCTACGGGCTGCTTTGTTTTTATGACGGGGTCATTGGAAAAGACGGCCCTGGTTTTTTTCTGATCAACCTGGCCCTGGCGGCCATATTCTGGGCCGCGGCACGCCAGCGATCCTGGCCCTGGATAGTGGCGGGCTTAATCTTCGGGCTATCCGCCCTGACAAGAGGCAACCTTCTGCTGGTTGCATTCCTGATTGTGCTGTGGATTCTGCTGGCGACTGCTCCCGGCCTTTCGGGCCGTCTTGTTCCAGCCGTATGTTTTGTCCTCGGGATGGTTTTAATGATCGCCCCGGTCACTGTCAGGAACTGGGTCGTCGGCCGGGACCTGGTTATCACCACGGCTCAAGCCGGTCAAAACTTTTACATCGGCAACAACCCCCGGGCCCAAGGTTTTTTTGAAAATCCAAAAAACATTCGGCTGGAACCGCAGTACGAGGAAGAAGATTTCCGGCGGGAAGCCCTCCGGCTGACCGGCAGAAAGGAGATGAAACCCTCTGAAATTTCGAACTTCTGGATGAGACAGGGCTTCAAATTTATCAAGGAAAATCCGGGCCGGGCGCTGCAACTGCTGGGCCGCAGGGCGGCCATGTTTTTCAACAATTTCGAGGTGCCTGACAACTATAACTACTACTTCGCCAAAAAACAAGCCCGGGTTCTCAAGGCATTGCCCCTCGGCTTCGGTGTCACTGTTTCGTTCGGCCTGGTCGGACTGGCGCTGCTTTGGCCCGCCCGCCGCCGATTCTCCCTGACGGCCCTGTTTTTCCTGGGATACATGGTCTCGATTGTGCCTTTTCATATGGCCGCCCGCTACCGATTGCCGGTAATCCCGCTGCTCCTTTGCGGCATGGCGATTCTGATCTGGTGGGCCTATGACCGTGCACGGGCCGGGAAATGGATGTCCCTGATTTGCGCCGGCATTCCCCTGGCCATTTTACTTATCTTGACTCATTGGCCGTTCTACTCGGTGGCTGAGACTATGGCTGATCCCTATACCACCATGGGCATCGCGGCCTATCAATCAGGAGACAACGAGCAGGCGGTCAAGTATTACAAGCGGGCCCTTGAGATCAACCCCGAGTATACCCAGGCTCACTACAACCTGGGAAACGCCTTCCTGGCCCAGGGGAAATATGCCTTGGCCAGGGAGGAGTATATGCGGGCCATTACTATTAACCCGGACTTCATCCCGGCTTATTTGAACCTGGGCAAAATTTACCTGGACTCCGGCCAATATGAGGCGGCCCGGAAAGTTTTTGAAAAAGCCATTAAGAAAAACCCGCGAACGGCCAATGCGTATGTTGGGCTGGGACTTGTCTTTCATTCCAGGCACTTATACCAAAAAGCCAGAGCGCTTTATGAAAGGGCCCTTAAGATAAACCCAAACCAGCCCGAGGCCCACTACAACCTGGCTTGCGTGCTGGCTCAGATGGACCTGTTGGATGAAGCCTTAAAGCACCTTCGGACCGCAACGGGGCTCAAACCCGAACTTGGGCGCCAGGCGCCTGACGACCCGGACCTGAGACCATTGGGCCGGCCCGAAGAAATACGCGAACGGCTGAAGGATTAAGCATGCCTTCAAGCCATAAAAACCGATCTGCCACCGCACCGGCCGGAAAAAACGAAAATGGATTTTTCAACCCGTTAAGGATCTGGCTGATCCTGACAGTAAGCCTGCTTCTTTGCCTTCATCTGGGCCTGGCTTTTTTCAGTCTCAAGGATAAATCACCGACAGTGGATGAGTTCGCCCACTTGCCTGCCGGGGCCTACTATTTAAGGACCGGCGATTTTTCCCTGTACGGCAAAAATCCGCCCCTGGCAAAACTCTGGTGCGGATGGACCCTTCTCGCGGCCGGGGCGGAAATTCCAACCGAATCCGACTTCCCGGGGAGCGGCGACTGGAGGCCCTGGGTTTACGGGACGCAGTTCATGCGGGACAACAAAGCCCGTTATCATCGCCTCTTCATATACGGACGCCTGCCCAACCTGGTTCTTTCGGTCTGCCTCGGACTGGTGGTCTTTTTCTGGGCTCAATCCCTTTTCGGTCCGCGAGGGGGCTTGATCGCCCTGCTGGCCTATACTCTCTCGCCCAATATCCTGGCCCATGCCCGGCTGGTCACCCCGGACCTCAGCCTGGCGCTCTTTTTTACACTCTCCCTTTTTCTCTTGTGGCGTCTCTTCAAACGGCCCGGCCTGTTCCCGGCCCTCCTGACCGGAGCCTCCCTGGGACTGGCTTTTTTAACCAAGTTTACCGCTCTTCTCCTGCTGCCCGTCTTTCTGATCCTGTTTTTCCTGGAAATCGTGTTTCGTCCGTCGGGCCGGAGAAGGCGTTTTACGGCGCAGGGTCTGGCCGGACTGGCCGCAGCATTTCTGCTTGCCCTGTTGATTTTAAACGCCGGGTATGGTTTTCATAGAACGCCGACCAGTATCCGGCAGATGAGTCTAAGCAGTCAATTCTTTGAAAAAATAAGCAAAAGCGGCCTGAGCGCCTTTCCATGGCCTGTGCCCCGGGATTACCTCGAAGGCCTTGACCGGCAGCAACGGGACGTGGAGCAGGGCGTTTTCCCCAATTACCTGAACGGGCGTTTCAGCCAGGCGGGGTGGTGGTATTATTTTACCTATGCCTGGCTTATAAAAACCCCGGCGGCCATAGAAGTCGGCCTGCTTCTGGCCTTGGGATTATGGGCCTGGCGCAGGCTTGACGGCTGGAAAAACATGCTCTACCTGTGCCTCCCGGCCGTCTTCCTGTGGGTGGTGCTGTCCTTTTTCAATCATATCGATGCCGGGCTGAGGTATCTTCTCCCGGTTTTACCCCTGTCTTTCATCTTTTTGGGCTACCTGGGCTGTTTCAAATTAGGGGTGAAGCGAACAAAGCGCGGCCTGGTCATAATCCTGATCGGGTTTTTACTGGCGGACAGTCTCCTGGCTTTCCCGCATTACCTGGCTTATTTCAACCCTGTTTTTACCAGCCGCACACGGGCGCGCTTTCACCTGATCGATTCAAACCTCGACTGGGGACAGGACCTTAAAAACCTGAAAAGGTTCATGGAACGGCACGGCTTGAAAAAGATCAAGCTGGCTTACTTCGGTCACGCTGACCCGAGAATATATGGCATTAATTTTGCCATGGCCTCGAACAAGCCGACAGACGCGCCCCTGGCGGTCAGCGCCAGCCTGGTCATGGGCCTGCCCTACCTGATGACTTACGTAAACCCGCCGGTCTGGATCAGGCCTGATACCTTTAACTGGCTGAGAGACCGCCGACCGGACGCCCAGGTCGGCTATTCCATTTTGATTTATAATCTGAATAAAAAGTGAATGGAAAGATTATGTGCTCGCTTTAAGGGTGAAGGAAGGGACCTTTTTATTATCCTTTGAGCTCTTTTGCCGGGTAAGTCGCTTTAATCACTTTCGCGATCAATTCTGCAATTAAAATGTCATCAAACAGTAAATTGAAAATGCCGCTATGTGACGGATCATCTTTTTCCGGTTCATGAATTATATGTATTTTTCTCTTGTCTGGACTCTGCCCGAAAACAAAATCAATAGTTTCCCCTACATTTAGAACAGCTATTTTTGCTTTTGAGCCCAATCCAAAACACCGTGAGGCGCCGCAGTTTCCATTAAAGAATCCGCCGGCTGAGACCTTCAAAACTCACGCAATTGTCATTGCTTACCGTCCGTGTATAGTGCTCACAGAGAATGTGGTCAAGGTCGCCGCCGGCCCAGGGCACAAACACCCGGCAGACAAGCCGCCTCATCCTGAGTCAATCTCTGCTCTTGCCAACCACAGTATGCCTCTTCAAATCTCATCTGTAACAACTCCGCCCGTCTCACGGTCTCCACCTCCCGGGATTCCATTTCGACCGGACAGTTTATCTGCTCCCAACAATTTAACCGGTTCTCATTGAAAAACCGTTTTTGAGCGTGTATAATTTATGCAGTTGAATTGAAAAAAGATAATTCGATAATTTTATATAATTATATCAATTAATTAACCCTTTATCCGTAAAAACACTTAATTGTTGTTTATCATATTATAGCTTGAGGATAAAAAGGATATTTGGTATATCGGGCGGCGGGCAAGGTAAAAGCGCTGCTTGAGAAAGGGAAAATTAATGCCAAAACGAAGGATTGTTGATTCATCAAAGTTAATTGAAGCCGTGGAAACCGGTCAGCTTGATAAAAAAATAATATCCGATTTCGGGTTTGAACCTTCGAAGGCATCCAAAATGCGGCACGAAAGAAACCTTGGCCGAAGACGGGCTGCTTCTGAGCAGGATGAAGTTATTAAGATAAACCCGCGCCACAGCCTGG
>CAZVRN010000265.1:0-4878 GCA_964629485.1 uncultured Thermodesulfobacteriota bacterium
ACCAGCCCGATGCGCGCACTCTCAGCAGCGATACGGATGTCAAACGGTAGAATCATGGTCACCCCCACACCGACCACGGGTCCGTTGATGGCCACTATAACCGGTTTCTTCAGGTTAAAATAAGCTCTTAGCGTGCTGGCAGCAGGCTCGGCTTGAGTCGCTGAATCATCTTTCCTTTTTGTTGAGTCGAAAGTATCTCCACCCGCGGAAAGGTCCTGGCCGGCGCAAAATCCGCGTCCAGCACCAGTAAGGACCGTCACCCTGGCCCGATCATCTTCATCGATTTTTCGCAATGCGTCGAAAATTTCTCGAAACATAGTCGAGGTGAAAGCATTGAGACGCTCAGGCCGGTTGAGTGTTATCGTGGCGACCTGATCTGAAATATCAAACAGAATTTCTTTATAACTCATATTTGTCTCCCTGTTTTTTTATTTATTAGAAGAAATAACATTTGTTCCATGATCAATGGATTATTAGTGTTATTTCTTAAGAATGGTTATAGACATAGCGCCTTCAGCGCCTCGAACGGTTCCACCATTGTTTTGAGCCAGCCCGACTTTAGCGCCTTCAACCTGCCTCTGCCCGGCACGACCTGTTAGATGCCAATAAAGTTCAACTACCTGACGTATACCTGTGGCGCCGATTGGATGTCCCTGGGATTCCAGCCCGCCTGATACATTTACCGGTAATTTCCCGCCCAGGGTGGTGTATCCCGCTTCAGCAAAAGGGCCGCCCTCACCTTCGGGGCAGAATAATAAATCCTCGGTGGCCGTGAGCTCGCCAATGGCCGTGGCGTCATGAACTTCAGCTACATCAATCTCTTCCGGGCCTAATCCCGCTTTCTCATAGGCTTTTTTGGCCAGTTTAATCAATCCCTTGTCCTCGCCAGGCTTTGGATCTTCCCCGCTCGCCAGCACACAGGCGGCTATTTCAACCGTATTTCGAGCGCCAATTTTTTTAGCGAAGTCTTCAGAACAAACAATCGTCGCTGCGGCTCCGTCACCGATAGGGGAACACATCGGACGTGTCAAGGGCCATGCTACCTCAGGAGCGGCGAGGACTTCCTCCACGGTGAACTTGCTCTGGTACTGGGCCAGAGGATTCATGGAAGAGTGAAAGTGATTTTTAGAAGATATCACGGCCAGTTGTCTTTGTGTTGTCCCGTATTTTTCCATATGATGACGAGCGGCCATGGCATATACATCCATGAAGACGGTGCGCTTGCCTGATTTTTCTTTTGCAGCCTCTCCCTTGGCCTTTCTGTCCTGCTCAATTTTCTCCTCAGCCTTTTTAAACGCGGCCATTGCGTCAGCCAAAATTTCGATATCCATGCAGCCGGTAAAGGCCGGGAATACCCGGCTGCGATCTTCAAAATACATTTTTTCCATGCCTATTACCAGGGCGACTTCCATTTCCCCTAAGGCAACCATGGCCCAGGCTCCATTTAAGGCAGTAGCTGAGGAAGCGCAGGCATTTTCCACATTAATAACCGGTATTCCGCCTATTCCCATCTCCCGGAGTACAACTTGGCCTCGGATACTTTCCTGGCCCTGGAGTACACCCTGAGAAGCGTTACCCACCCAGGCGCCTTCAAGAAGCTCCTTTGAAATACCCGCGTCCTTCAAGGCTATGCCCACGGCTTCCCCCACAAGCGATTTAAGGTTACGATCCAGGTGTTTTCCGAATTTTGTCATGCCAGCGCCTATAATTTTTACCTTCCGCATATTTATACGTTCTCCTTAATTTATATATGGTTCTTCTTATTTTTTTCCCTGCAAATCCGTTTGCTTAATAAGCTCATATATTCCATTTTTTTATTTGGAAAGTCAAGTTGACATTTTAAGCTGGATTAAAGCCCTGCTAAAGATCAAGTAAAAACGAATTTCGGCTTGAGCAGCCTTTAATAATCGTTTTTTTATAAGTTATAGGCTGAGATATTCCAGCGTCGAATAAAGACGAGAAGTTTTGCAGAGATTTTTAACTATTTTCGATTAGAAATTCTCTAAGGGCTGGCCGCAGGTAGATCTGGTTGAGGTTAAATTGCTTGACAGCTTTGGTGAAAATTTGAATTTTATCCTTTAACGAGGCTTTGGGGTCAATGATAAGAATATTTTCCCCTTTTAAGCGGCAGAAATCACCCTCATAAAATGAACCTTCAATTTCTATGGTCTCGTATCTAACTTTTATAGATAGGGTTTCGGCTAGTTCTTCGAGCAGGGTTAAAATAATTTCTTCATTCAAAATAAATTTCCTCCCCCTGGAAAGAACGGGGGTTTTCGAACCTTTTATTTTTTTCAGTTTGAATTAATTCAGGGCCATACCGACGGCAAGGCCTATGGCAATACCAAGGCCGATAAAGATAGAACCGATTACAACCCCTACAGCAATATTTCCACCGGCCAGTTCAGCAGAGGTGTCAAAAGGAGTAATTTTATCAAACAATCTATAGCCAACAATCATCATAATCAAGGCCAAGACTGCGCCCGCAAGCGCATAGAAAAAATTGAGCAGGGTCAGTGTGAGCTCCATTATTTTAGAACCTCCATGACACGGTTAATTTTCTTAACATACGCGATCGTCTCCCCACTTCTTTTGCCGGTTACCTTTGGTAAGGTGTTTACGATAGACGGCCAAAGATTGGGATTCAGACCATTTTGAGATGCTATTTGCTGGGCCTTGATTATGTTTCTTTTCCCGGCATTGAAAGAGGCGAAAGTAAAGGCCAAGCGATCTTTGAAAGGACGCTCGGCTTTCCAGGTCTGCCATAGCTGCCGGTCATAATATATTCCCGCCGCTATATTCCAGCGGGGATGTTCACGGCTGCCTTTAATATAGGGATGTTTTTTGGTAATTTCCCGGTAAGTCGCTGGCATGATCTGCATGAGTCCGACCGCACCTACCTTTGACCGTACCTTTGGTTTGAGGCCGGATTCCGCTATAGCTTGAGATTTAAAATAACGCCAGTTGAACGCCGCCCCAAAAAATCTTTTGGAATATTTTTTAAAATACGGGTCAAAATCACGAACGTAATTATACCGCTTGAAACCTTCAAGCTGAGACGGAGCAAGGACTATCACCATGAATATAATAATATTGCCCCAGATAAAGCCTGCCATAACCTCGGTCCCTTAAATAAAGCTGTGACTTATCTATATCAATCAGATGGACTTATATAGAAAATCTAGTTTTTTATCCGTCGGTTTTTCGCCTAGTTCCAAATGAAACCCAAGTTTTTGCATGGTGTTGACCATGTGTACCGGAGATACGTCGGGCTTGATATTTTCAGGGCCGATAAGCTGGGCCCAATCCAAAGGGAAAGTAAACAGGTCCTGGACTCCCTGCGAGTTTATCGCCTTCATGGTTTCATCCATGTTGTCCACAATAAAGGTAATATTATGTACGCCAGGTCCCTTGTCCCGCAATTGTTCGTACCAGGACCCTTCCTCAACGAGCGGCTAGCAGTATTGCAGCACCACGTCACCAAGGTTAAGATGTATTATTTTCATGAAAGGGCTGTCTAAAAAATTGGCAAACTCCAATTCAACCTTTTCCGAACCAAAGACCTTGTGAAGAAACCGGTATGTTTCTTCCGCATCGTTCACTGTCAATTCTATATGGAGCATTGGCGAAACGTTCCCAATAAGCTCATCGGCTCCAGTCGCATATTTGGACGGCTCCGGCGCTTGTTTCAGCGGCGATTCACTTAATTCAAGGTGGAAACCGATTTTGTCCATGGTGTTCATCATGTAAACCGGGGGAACGTTCGGTTTAAGGTTTTCAGGGCCGACAAGCTTTGCCCAATCGAGAGGGAAAGAGAAGAGCGGAGAGACACCTTCGCTTTCGAGAGCCTTTAGCGCCTCCTCCATACTCTCCACCACGAAGGTGAGATTGTGTACGCTGGGTCCCTTTGTTTTTAATTGTTCATACCAGGATCCTTCTTCAGCGATGGGTTGGATAAATTGCAATACTACGTCCCCAAGCCCGACATGTACTACCCGGGCATTTGGACCGTCAAGGAAGCTGGCAAATTCCTCCTGAACCTTTTCCGCCCCAAAAGCTTTGTGAAGAAACTGATATGCCTCTTCAGCATCATGAACCGTTACTTCAATATGGACCAAAGGTGATATTGCGACAGCCATGAGTATTCTCCCTTTTTTTATTTAGTTATCGGCTGGGATTAAAACGCCTGCCGGATAAAGAAGTTATTGTTCACCGCCTGTTAAAAAATCAGGCTGTTGCCAAGCCGCATCCGGGTAGGTATAGAACCCCTTTCCCGTTTTCACGCCCAAATCTCCCCTTTCTATATAGGGTTTTAAGAAATTAATTATTTTATTATACTCCTCCCGGCGACCTTCCTCTCTTTCAGCCTGGGCTGAGAGAATGTCAAAAGCTACATCAAGGCCCACCGAGTCGAGACCGCCAAAAGGACCTGCCTCAGATGAATTGACTATCATCCAGGCTCGATCGACGTCTTCAATATCAGCATAACCGTCGATAACCAACAGGAAGGCTTCCTTCATATAGCCAATTAACATGGAGTTAAAGATATGCCCATGTTTTTCTTTTTTGAGCAGGAGAGGTATTTGCCCGATGCTTCTTGCGTACCTTTTTAAAATATCTATGGTTTCAGAAGAAGTTCGGGGCCCTCGCGTTATATCCACAAGAGTGCTGCCCAAATGGAAGTGAAAGGCGGCAAATTTATCACCGCGTTTTACAACGTCTTCTATTTCAGAAACGACCAGACTTGAACTGTTGGTTGTCATGATTGTATGTGGGGGAAGTAGTTGATCAAATTGCTGGTGAACTTTTCGTTTCAATTCTAATTTTTCCGGAACAGATTCACTGAGGAAATCAGCGTTTTCTACTGCTTTTTCCAGG
>CAZVRN010000266.1:0-4836 GCA_964629485.1 uncultured Thermodesulfobacteriota bacterium
CTGGAAGATCCTGAACTGTCGGAAATATTTGAGCGGTACAAGCGGATACTGAACGAATTGGGAAGTTTTGATTTTGATGATTTGATAGGGGAAAGCGTTGCTTTGCTGAAAGAAAACCCGGGTGCGGCGAAAAAGTATCAGGATCGCTGCCGCTGCCTTTTAATTGATGAATATCAGGATATTAATTTGGCCCAGTACCACCTGACCCGCCTCCTGGCTCCGGGGCTTTCTCCCAACTTGACCGTCATTGGTGATCCAGATCAGGCCATCTACGGCTTTCGCGGAGCTGATGCGTCTTATTTTAAGCGTTTCCACGAAGATTTCCCGGGGGGAAGTGTTATCAAACTCACTCAAAACTATCGCAGCACCGATACCATTTTAAAGGCCTCAGCCCAGGTTATTTCCCACAATCCATCAACGGGAAGAGTTGAACTTTTTTCAGGGCTTGACGGTCCGGTTTCTTTGACCACGGCGACTGCGGCTTCACCGCAGAGTGAAGCGGAGTATGTGGTCTCGCAAATAGAAAAACTCTTGGGCGGGACCAGCCATTACATCCTGGACTCCGGCCGGGCCGATTCAACGGAAGTCTCTGACTTGACTTTAAAAGATATTGCCATCCTGTATCGTTTGCACGCCTTGGCTGGTCCGTTCGTCGAGGCGTTGGGCCGTGCCGGCCTGCCTTTACAGCAGGCCGGGACCGAGCCTTTGCACGAAACAGACGAGTTAGATTTTACTGTTGAAAAGATTAATCTCCTGACCATGCATGCCGCCAAAGGGCTGGAGTTTGAAGTGGTGTTCATTGTGGGGCTGGAAGAGGGTATCCTGCCTTATGAACCTCCGAACGATCGGCCTGTTTCCATCGAAGAAGAAAGACGCCTTTTTTATGTGGCTATGACCCGCGCCAAGAGACAGCTCTTCCTGACCCGCGCCAGGAGTCGAACCCTTTTTGGCGTTAAACGTAAGCCCGGTCCTTCACCCTTTCTTAAGGAAATTTCAAACCGTCTCAAAACCCAGGCTAAGTTAAAAAGGCCCGCGCCTAAGGCCAGGCAACTGGAACTGTTTTAGCTTGGTTTTAATGCGCTAGGGCTAAGCCGGAAATATAGACGCAAAACCTCTTAGGAACTTCATCCTTCAGCCGAACTCGTTGTTGCCTTCCGCGATTTCAACAAAATTACTGGTTCGTAAGAGGTCTCGCTTTATTCATATTCCCGTGGAACAGCGCAGATCATGATCAAGGGGCCGGTTGTCGATTTATTCTTATACTGGTGTTTTTCGTTTGGAAGCACCAGCGCGAAATCCCCTTTTTTTATCTCTTGCTCTTCACCGTTTTCCCGGACCAGCGCGCCGTGACCTTCTATGATATAGTTTAGATGCTCGAAGGGGTGTTGATGAAAAGGCGTGTGTCCGTCCACGTCAATGGTAAATACCCGGACAGAAAAATTCGGTGAACCGTCATTTTTCGAGATAGGCACCTGTTTGAGAACGTTTTTTGCGCCTTCCATCTGCGGGACTGTTTTTTCGATTTTATCCAAGCTCGCTATTTTCATTTTTAAACCTCCATAAAAAGAGTTAAAATCATACATCGTATTTCATGTTTTAATAACATTTTTAATCCTTTTGAACGCGAGCAGCGGGCTTATCAAGGCGGTCTCCTTAAGCGATTTAAAACTGTGGCGTTGCAAACACTTAAATAGCCAGTCTATGTATTTTCAGGTGTCTTTTGAGCCGCTGAGTTTTTGTCTGTCCTCCTTTTTAAGCCCCTTGACCACCAATTCATAGGAATCGTCTATCATGGTGTATATCTCTTCATCGGGAATTGTGCTGTCTAAGATAACAGTGTTCCAATGTTTTTTGTTCATGTGATAGGCGGGCCGAACCGCTCGATATACTTCACGCAGAGACAAAGCGAGGGCAGGGTCGCATTTGAGTGAAAGGCGCAGCGGCTTTTCCGCCCAGGCGACAAGGGCGAACATTTTGCCCATAACTTTGAAGACCATGGCTTCCGGTCCAAAGGGGAAATCCTCTTTTGCGCCGTTTTTTTTGAGAAGGTAATGTCGTAAGCTTTCGAGTTGCATAATAAATTCCTCAGGTAAACGCTCCTTTGCATGGGCTGATCGGGTTCGGGTTAACAGTTATATTTTCCTTATGAAAAAGGCAAGTTACCACAATGGACACAAAATCTCAACCAGGACCCGTGCCGGAATAAAAGGCTAAGAAAGCTTGACTTTGGGTGAGCCACGTATTAGCTTAATTTAAGAATATTTAATTAAGAAGGCATGTTATGTTACCTGAGGGAAATTCCATTCTGGAAAACTTCGCCGGACTTTTAGGGTTCGTCATTACCATATATATGTGGCTTGTTATTATTCGGGCCGTTATTTCCTGGGTCAATCCCGGCCCGCATAACCCTTTTGTTCAGTTTTTGGCTAAACTGACAGATCCGCCTCTTTTGTACATTCGCCGCCGGGTCCCTCTCTGGGTCGGTGGCATTGATTTTTCACCGGTCCTCTTGATTATACTCTTGATGTTTCTCAACGATTTTTTAGTCCTTTCTCTCAAAGCCTTGGCCATTAATAAACCGCTCAGCATCATCTTCCCGATTTTTCTTGGTAGTTTGATAAATTTGACAAATACTGTGTTACTGATTTTTATGATTTTTATTATTGCGCGGGCGGTTCTGTCCTGGATAAGCCCTGATCCTTATAATCCGATCGTTCAATTTATTTATTTCGTTACCGAACCCATTCTGGGTCGTGTACGCCGCATTTTGCCCCTGCTCTTCGGCGGCTTCGACTTGACGCCGATCGCCGTCATAGCTGGAATTTATGTGTTGATGCGGATCATGGACCGGTTAATGTTTGCTGTACGCGGAATGATGTAGAAATACGTACTTGGCTTTGTCAGAAGCTGTTTCATTAATTTTTCTTAATATCTTTCTTTATAATAAATTTTTATCAGGTAATTGCTTTGTCGGGAAAAGAAGACGTGGTGTACCTCAGGCAAGAGCGGGACGGGGTAAGCTTGAAAGTGCATCTTACGCCGCGGTCAGCCAAGGAAAGCGTGGGCGGACTTCATGGTGACGCGCTTCAGATAAAGGTCAAGGCTCCCCCGGTGAAAGGCCGGGCCAATGAAGCCCTGATCAAATTTCTGTCTCGGCGGTTAGGGCTGCCCCGAAATAAGCTGACTCTCCGTGCCGGAAGTACTTCCCGAACCAAGATTCTTCACATTGAGAGCATGTCGATAGCCGAAGTGGCCTTGCGTTTGAATCAGGGTTGAAAGGGAGGCCTGATGAGAGTCCTGGTGGCTGTGCTGCTCATTGTCCTCTCGGGTGTCGAAGTTGGCGTTATCACCACGGCTCGTGTGACCGTGCGTTATGACAAGAATGAAAGACGCTTGGCAAGGTCCTTAAGCAGGCGAGCGGATAAGATTTTAACACGGCTTGAGGAGCGGGTCGGATTAATTTATCCTGATCGGATTGAGATTATTTTAGCTTCGTCCAAGGATCTTTTTCGTAAAGCACAACCCGGGTCAACCCGGGTGCCTGACTGGGCTGCTGCCGTGGCCTACCCACGGCTTGACCTTATTGTTATCAAGTCACCCCGCGCGGCCCCGGGTCAGGATCTTAATCTGATCCTGGCTCATGAAATGACTCATTTGATTCTGGGCAGAATTTTTCATGAAGGCGAGATACCGGTTTGGCTGGATGAGGGTTTAACAATGCATCTGGCTGGTGACTGGGGGCTATCCAGGCAGATAGCTATGACCCGGGCAGTGGTATCTCACCGCTTCATCCCCCTGAAACAACTGGCCGGAGGATTTCCCGGCGACCGCATCGGCGCTGAGACGGCTTATGCTGAATCCTTTTATTTTATTGCTTTTCTTCGGAATCGTTATGGCCGGAATACGGTCAGCCGGCTGATCCAGAATCTTGGCCTGGGGGTAACCCTTGACAGCGCCTTGCTTCAGGCCACCGGGCAAAGAAATGAAGAACTGGAGGACGAATTCTTTCGCTGGCTTAAGCTTCGTTTTTCAATTTTTCCTATTTTAACCAGTTCAGGAGTACTCTGGTTTTTGATTGCGTTGGTCGTGATCATAGCTTGGGTTAAAAAGAAGAGAGCGGCGTCTCGAAAGATGACCTACTGGGAAGAAGAGGAAGAGGGCAGGTGGCAGAACCCGGAGTCTTTCTGAGGCAGGAAAAATTTGAGCAAAGGCCTGATGAATCTCCCGGGCCTTTTTCTGGTTTCCTTGGCAAGAGAGCCGACTTCAAGAATTCGGCAGGTGAGAGTTTATTGATAAGTTAAAAAAAGAAAAATAATTTCCAGAAGGTATTTCAAAATTAGTGTTTTGGCCTAAACTGCGAAGAAAAAAATTTAAAGCTCAGAAATATATTAAATATTTCGAGGGCTTAAATTTTTCGTACGACAATGAGTTATGGTAAACAAACTTTTTTTGAGACAGCTTCTAATTAATTGTTATATTCTGTATCAAACCTGATAATTGGCGATATGGAATCATTCATGAATTGAAAGTTAAAATACTCATTCTTGGTGATAGCGCAATTAATGCTTAAGGCACAGGCTTTCAGACAAATCTTATCATTTTCGTCAAACTCTCCAAAACAATTGAGGCGTCCTTCCAATTCCTTACTCGTCAGGAATTTTTTCATTAAAGTTCCTCCTTAAATAAACGACCTCCTCTTCAAGCCTTTTCGATTCGGCTCAAATTGTCTCTTGTATTATAGTCATGTTCGGCTGATGTGGCAAGTGTTTGTTTTGCCCGTGTATGTAGTTTTAAAACATGGGTAACACTCCGAAGGTGTATACTGATGTAGCTCCA
>CAZVRN010000267.1:0-4826 GCA_964629485.1 uncultured Thermodesulfobacteriota bacterium
AGCCGGTCAATGGTGATTTACTGTAAATTCCATGCCTGCAAGATCCGTAAAACGCGCTGTCTGTCGCTGGCCCCAAGCTAAGAACAAGATGATTTTCAGGGCTGAAAGAATCAACAGCAGCAGTATTTTTTTTAAGCAGCAGGTGGGTTGCCAATCCTTTACCGCCCAGATACTGGCAAAGCACCTCTTCATCTAGAGATTCAATCCGACTGGTTTGGTTGCTCAAATCTATTTGTAATAAGCGCTTGAAAAAACCCTGCATTATCTGTAACCTCGTTTTTGTACTATGATGAACTCAATTCATGAAAGCACTCTTCCATAATGGCCAGCCCTCGTTCCAATTGTTCATCGGTAATGACAAAAGGCATAAGCGTTCGAATCACGTTCCCAAAATTCCCGCAGGAAAGCAGTAACAGCCCTTTCTCATAACAACGCTCAACCATTTTTTGAGCTTCAGCTTTCGCAGGCTCTTTTGTCTCTCTGTCTTTAACCAGCTCCAGGCCGAGCATCGGTCCCTTTCCCCTGACTTCTCCGATGATTTCATACTCTTCCCTAAACGATTTAAAGCGGGATGAGAGCTTTTCGCCCAAACTTTCGGCCCGTTTCAGAAGATCGTCTTCGATAAGAATTTCCAGAACCGCCAGCGCGGCGCGAATCGCCACAGGGTTGCCGCTGTATGTTCCACCCAGACCTCCGACATGAGGCTTGTTCATCAATTCCTCGCGGCCGACAACGGCACTCAAAGGCATCCCTCCGGCCAGACTCTTAGCCAGCGTAATAATATCCGGTTCGACGCCCCAATGTTCAATAGCAAACATCTTGCCTGTACGCCCTGAACCTGACTGCACTTCATCAATGATCAGGGCTATATCATATTTCTGGCAAATTTTCATAAGCTTGGGGAAATACTCTGGCGGAGGAGTAATAAAGCCGCCCTCCCCTTGAATCGGTTCAGCAATAACGGCCGCCGTTGATTCCGGAGCAACGTATGAAATGAAAAAATCTTCCAGATAATCTGCGCAGGCCGTCCCGCAGCCGGGGTGCTGAAGACCGAAAGGACACCGGTAACAATAAGCAAAAGGCATCCGGTATATTTCAGGCGCGAAAGGTCCGAATCCAAGCTTATACGGCATGACCTTGCTGGTCAGGCTCATGGTCAACAGCGTGCGGCCGTGAAAAGCGTTTTTAAAGCAAATAACGGCTGGTTTTTTCTTGGCGTATCGCGCTATCTTGACGGCGTTTTCCACGGCTTCGGCGCCACTGTTGGCGAACATGGTCATTTTAGGAAAATCTCCGGGCGCCAATTCATTAATTTTGGCGGCGAGTTCCACGTAAGGATCGTACATGGAAACATGGAAGCAGGTATGAATATACTTTTCCGCCTGATCTTTGATTGCCGCTACGACCTTGGGATGGCAATGCCCGACATTGTTTACGCCTATACCACCGGCAAAATCGATTAACTCGCGGCCGCTTACGTCCCTGAGCACAGCACCCTTCGCTTCAACTATGAATGCGGGAGTTATATTGAAAGGACCAGGGGGAATATGTTTATTTCGCAATTGAAGAAGTTCATCAGCGCGACTGGACATTTATGCTCCTCCTCGCAGGCTTTTCTTTTTAGATGGTAAATCCGCCCATAGCGGAAATCGCCCTTGTTTTCTATTGTCACTTGTTGTTACTTTTTGTACTTCCTCTCATATAAATCTTTGTCATAAGGCGCTCTTCGACCCGGACATTTTTCCCTGGGGCAGAGCTGACAGCTTTCAAAATTGACTTCAATCGGAAAAATTATGCCGGAAACTGAATGAACCGGTTTCATCATTAGACTCTCGGTTAACTGGACCCCAATTGCTTTTTCCGAATTCCCAACGATTTGAAACAGCGATCTTTGCTCCTCAATGGGCCAGTCTGATAGAGATCCCGGCGTCATGGTGGATTTTTTCTGGATGGAAAATTCATCCGCCACGCGTTTATTAAGAAAGGCGATGGCGGTATGAAGAGCCATTTCTTTTATTCTTTCAGCCCAGAAACGTCTCAGCATATCATCCTTGCCTACGGCCCAATTCTCAAGCTCCATCCCGCATGTCGCTACAAAAGGGAAAATGCGAAAAGCATTTTCGACATTGACCGTTAAAACCCGGCTTGTCAGGGTTATTCCATCAATAATTACATGCTTATCATCCTTGGAATCAATATAAACAGGCCGGTACATCGCTTTAGGTTGCGCAAGCTCCTGAGCTTCCTTGACCAGCAGTTTAAGGTTTTCTAAATAACTGCTGTTTTCTTTTACGTGAACCCTTTTCATGAGCGATTCCATGTTTACATGAAAAGGGATCTCCTTCAAAACAATAGGTCCCATAAACTTTTCCCTATTAATATTTCTAGCATGTTTTATGTCTTAGGGCATCGTTTAACGCTTTCATCCACGGGCTCAAGCCCGTAGCCTTCAGTGTCTTTAAAGATAATTTTTTAAATCGCCTTGTCAGGATCTTGATGACAAGTTCAAATTTGAGGGTAATTTAAACTTTTTAAAAAAGTTTCCTGAAAAAAGGGATTCGCGGCCAAATCAATAACGCGTGTGCTTTCAGCCAGCTCTTTAGCCAGTTTTCGGTAATTAGAGTCAAGAAGTGCTAAAATCGCACCCTCACCAGCGGCATTTCCTACCACGGCAATATCATTATCTGAAAGCTTTGGAAACATACCGATTGTTTGAGCATCCTTTGTATTTAAATAGTTGCCAAAACCGCCAGCGACCAAAAGTTTTTCAGGCTGATCCAGGCCTGCAGCGCGACAAAGTAATTCACTGCCTGTAATAAGCGCCCCCTTGGCCAGTTGCACCGCCCGGATATCTTTTTGAGTCAAAGTTATCGGCCGATTCATTTCGGTCTCTTCGGATGGCACTAGTACAAACTCCAAACTTCCCTCTTCATCCTGGTTGAGACAGGGGTGTTGCGCCTCGCTGTTAAAACGGCCGCTTTCCGTGATGATCTGCGCTCGCAAAAGTTCGGCCACGGCACTAACCACGCCCGAGCCGCAAATACCTGCGGCCTTCTTGGGCCTTTCCGGATCGTTTTGTATAAGTGAACAGAATACCTGGTTTCCATCGGGATCAATCCTCACCGCGTCAATAGCGCCTGAAACAGCAGGCATACCGTGACTTAAAGTCGCCCCCTCAAAAGCCGGACCCGTAGCGCACGAAGTACCGAGGAATTCATGGTTTGACCTGAGCATCAGCTCACCGTTCGTACCCACGTCTATCAGCATCGTGCCGTTTTGAGCCTGTTTCATTTCCACAGCCATAGCCGCGCTCACGATATCAGAGCCTAAAAAACCGGAGATAAGCGGTAATGTCAAAACGCTAACCGAGCTATTAAAACGAAAATGCAGAACACCGGCCTTGACGGTTTTCTCTTCCACAAACAATGGTTCATACGGAAAAACACCCAGTGAGGTCGGATTTTCCGCCAGGAATAAATGAATCATAGTTGTATTTCCCACAACAACTATCTTGCGAAGATGATCATCCGCGATTTGGTGGGCCTTTAGCAAAGAAACCGCTCCCCATTCAATCGCTCGAACACTCAATGTTTGAAGACGACGCAAAAGAGATCTATCCACGGCCACGGCGTTGATCCGGCTTATAACGTCCTCCCCAAAAAGAGCCTGTGGATTTTTCACCGAAATCGAAGCAACAACTTTGCCGCCCGCGAGATCGCAAAGATAAATCGCAATGGTGGTTGTACCCAGATCCACGGCCAGACCAAAGTCTGATGTTCGGTTCAATGCTTCTTTTTCAAAACTGAAACCAGCCTGGAGTTTTTTTGACAACGGCGGCTTTTGAACCACTTCCGGACTGACAAACGCCTCTTTAGGAATTTCCACGGAAATATCAGTCTGAATCTCTAAAGAACAGGCCAGGCGGTAACCGGCGGCCAGCGCATTCTCCCCCAGTAACTTTTTTTCAGCCGCAGAAGGAGGGCGAAATTCATTTGGATCGGGATCAACTATTTTTAGAAAACATTTGCCGCAGATCCCCTTCCCGCCACAATCAGAACGAAGAAATATCCCCGATTCGACCAGGGCTTCCAGCAGAGTCTGACCCTCCGCAGCGTAAAAGACATCACCTTGAGGCATCAAACGAACTTTATATTTTTTTACATCCATATGTTAATGATCTCCTTTTAAATCATATGCTCAGTTAGATATGTCAGTCAAGAATTATCCAAGAAACGAAAAAGTGATTTAGGAGATTGTCCGGGAAAATAGATGAAGTTAAAAATTGCTTGCTTGAATGAGCCCTGAGGGATTACTATGCTTCAAATCAAAAAACTTTTATAGTATTCGCGCTGGTTGCCTCATAACTCAGGATAAACCCAGCATGATCACAATCCCTCAACTTTGGATTCCTCTTCAATGGGTGAAGCGGGATGGCAAACTGATTATACTGGCGCGAGCGCTGTGCGCCTGCGCTCGTGCTTCAATTGCTGTTCTGATAGCTCTTTACCTGGACAAGTTAGGATTTAGCCTCATTCAAATTGGAATGTTCCTCAGTGCCGGGGTGGCGGGCTCGGCTATTTTCGCCTTCATTGTCACCTTAATCTCTGAAAAGATTGGCCGACGACGCTTGATAGTGTTTTTTACATTGATGTCGGCTGCGGCTGGCTTGGCTTTAGTTTTTATCCACAGCTTTCTGCCACTGATGTTTTTTTCTTTTATGGGAAGCGTTTCAGGGACTGGTGGCGGAGCTGCGGGGAGCACGCAGCCGCTGGAGCAAGCGATCCTGCCCGATACAGCCCCGCCACAGAAAAGAACCGATCTTTTTG
>CAZVRN010000268.1:0-4824 GCA_964629485.1 uncultured Thermodesulfobacteriota bacterium
TAAATGTCAAGGCGCCACCACATACCCAAGCGATCCACGCAAAGATAAAATATTCCAGCAAACGAGACCGGCGGTTCTACTAACTTGACATAATCCCTTGTGAACTGATTTAATAATTGTTGCAGACTGTACGGCGGGAGGCCATAACAGTTAAAAAAAGAAGGGGGAACTTACGTGTCGCAGTCCAAGGCCCTGGAGGTAAACCTCCAAACCAGTCGGGTCAAGGTGACCCTGGACCCCAAATACAAAATTCTGCAAGAAATCACGTCAAACTACGCCGGTCTGCTGGAAGAGCTCGATATTCTCATCAGAGAAGTTTGCCATCCCCTGAAAAACTGGCAGTTCATTATCGAAAACACCCGGCGCTTCGCCCTTAACAACTTCCACCTCTTTAAGGATCACCCCAAAGGACCGGAAGGCGCCAGGTTAATCGTGGATATCTTTCTTGACGCCCTCTCAGGCACTAAAAACGAAACACTGCAATCGGACGCGGTGGACAATCTTCTGGTGTATTTACACCAGATTATTAATGATTCCGATTCCAACCTGGACCGGTTCATGGACCTATTGTCTTATGGATTCGAACGGCTTAAAAACCTGCCTGAGAACACATTTACCCTGGTGGTACGAAGCTTTTACTCCTTAAACCGTCTGGCCAGGGACATGGGGAGGAAGGCGCCTCCCGAAAACAATTTCACCCCCATTACAACTCTGCTTCACCGCTACCTTTCCAAAACATACGAATACTGGCTAAACGAATCTGATCCTCAATCCTGGTTCGAGATTGAGACAGGATCAGATGTTAAGTCCGAGCAGCTTAACGAGCTGTTCGCACCGATATCACATCTAAACCTTAGAAACCATCAGCGCCAATTGAGCAAGGTTGATGTCACCAAGGCGGACGGCTCGCTGAAGGCGTTGAACTTCCTGGTAATGTTGCCAGATTACAGGGAAATCGTCAGGTATTATGATCAGCTTCCTCAAAAACTGTCCAGGGCTGGGCAGAAATCCGAAAAAGGGAATTACTGGATGCTGATCTTCCTATTCCATATTATGAACATTACCGGGCTGTCATCCATCCACGAGCGGACACTTCGGGAAATAAACCGCACCATGGGCTGGTTCATCGAGCACGAAGAGCCGCAAAAAGTCAAATCCCTGATTGGGTCTACCTTTCGTATTCTCGAACAAAGCGCCATGAAGTATCCGCAAACGGCCTTAAATTCTGTTCTCAACATGGGTAAAGCCGTTTATCGAACCAAGGACCGCGAATTGGTGGACGACTTCATTTCATCTGTGGTTGACCTTGGCTTCCAAACCCCGGACATCAAGGGCGTGACAAATGACTGGCAGATTCTGTCAAACAGCGCGCATATCCAGAACATCCGCGTCTGGCTCAAGCTGATAGAGATGAACCCGGGCCAGTCAACGAAATTGTTAAGCGCCCTCATCATTTATCTGGCCTTAAACGGTGTCTTTATCAAGGACACCGATCTTTTCCCGAGAGACATCACGGGCCTCTTAAACAGCGATATCGACCCGGTTTACAACCTGGTCAAACAGCTCTGCCGGCTCTTTCCAACTTATTTCAATGAAATTGGAGCCGAAGGAGAACTGCGAGACATCTCAACTCAAATTGATGACATTATCCACCGGCGAGACCCGCTGATCCACTTTCTGAGAAAGCAGTCTCATGTGGAAAGCAGCCCGCAAACGGTGATCCTGATCGAAAAAATCCTTGAATTCTGGAGAACCAAGGACAAGAAACCCTTAAGTAAACTGCTTCCGCCAAATATTTATAACCAGATTGAAACCGAGGGAACTAATATTGACGGTCTCAACCAGCTTATGGCCAAGCTTTTTGACTCCAAGGTCATAAGCCAGATAAAGGACCTGCTTCTGCTCCCGGAAGAGCAGCTAGTTAAGATAATCACTCCCCGTCAGCATGGGGTAACCAAACAGGATCGCCAGAGACTTCAGTTGGCGCATTCGTTTTACCAGAAGCTATACCAGAAATACCACACTGACAAACTCGACCTGAAGGCGTACATTGACCAGCTCCCGGCTGGTATTTTCCCTAAATTGAACGAACTCAAGGACGTCTTAAAACAGCGAGACCCGCGCAACAAGCTTGTCAGCCTCCTTAAATATCTTAAGGTCTTAAAAAATCTCATCCTCTCGCCAACGGCCTTTGAGATACGGGAAGACATCTACCACAAACGCCACATCGCCGTGGATATCCCGTCCATGTACGGAAGTTATCATGAAGCCAAGTTTGACGCTCTGGGTCTTACTTTCAGGCTGGAGGCGCATGTGAACACGCTCTTCCAGGAACTGATAGACAGCATAGACCTCAAGCTGATCACCCGGGCCACTATCCTCAAGATTTACGATTATCTGAACCTGTTCAACCAGGCTCTGGAACTGGACGGGATTACGTCACGCGAGCTTGAGAAGCAGATTGATTTGCTGGGTCATGCTCTGGAAATTCGAGGATTTTCCTTCACGCAGTACCTGGATATTTTTCGGGGCTTCAACCAGGTTATCACCAATATCGTCAATAATTATTTCAATAAAATTCATTCCAAGCAGCTTGTTCAAATACTGGCCCGCTCTCCGGTCTCGCAGTTGCTGTCCAAGTATCTGCCCTCCGAGGAACCAATGAAATCCGAGGATCTGACGCACCGGGTCAGCGAGATCTTTCTGCGCGACCGGATCGCCACCTCCCTGGGCCTGCAGCAACTTGACCTTTTCGTTTCCCGGATTCTTAACACCCTCTTTCACCTGCATCAAGACTTGCCCCGGGAAGCACTGCCCCGGCTTCTCAACTACGACCCGGAAAGGGCAATCACTCCTTTTGAGCCGGTTAAACGAGAGATTTTCGATGTTATCCACCTGGGAGCCAAGGGTTATAATTTGGTCAAGCTCATCGGCCTGGGGCTGCCGGTACCTTCGGGCTTCATTGTTACCACGGAAGTCTATCATTTCAGGGAAGTCATTGAATCTTATGCCCCGGCAAAAAGACAGTTTCGAAACCTGCTAAACCGGCAGGTAGCTCGGCTGGAACGAAAAACCGGGAAGAAATTCGGCGACCCCAAAAACCCGCTCACACTCTCGGTTCGCAGCGGATCATCCATTTCGCAGCCCGGAATGATGACCACCTCTTTAAACGTGGGCATCAACGAGGAGATAGTCGAAGGCATTGCCGCGGGCGGAGGCAACCGTAAATGGTTCGCCTGGGATTGCTACCGGCGCTACCTCCAGACCTACGGCATGGCGCATGGTTTAAAGCGCGATGACTTCGACGCAATCATGGTCGAGTTCAAACAGAAATTCAGCCTGCCCTACAAGCGCGAGTTCTCCGGCGAACAGATGAAAAAGACCACACTGGCTTACAAAGAATTCATCAGATCGCATGGCATTCCTCTCGAAACAAAGCCCCGGGAGCAACTCTACCAGGCCATCCAATCCGTTTTTGACAGCTGGAACGCGCCGCGTGCCCAAACGTACCGCAACATCATGGGCATCAGCGATGACTGGGGAACGGCCGTGACCATCCAAAGCATGGTCTTCGGCAACCTGTCCCTTAAAGCCGGTTCCGGAGTCTTCTTCACACATAACCCGCGCTGGTCAGAAGATAAATTAATGATTTGGGGCGATTTCACACCAGGCAACCAGGGTGAAGACATTGTTTCCGGTCTTGTTGAGACCCTGCCTCTTTCTCAGCGCCAGGCTGAGATTGAGGACCGATCTGTAGAAACAACGCTGGAAAAGCAGTTCCCTGAAATTTATAAGCGTATTCACAGTATATCTGAAAAAATGATATACGATTGGGGTTACAGCCCTCAGGAAATAGAATTTACGTTTGAAGGTCATAAAGCAAACAATCTTTATTTTCTGCAGACCCGGGACATGGTTTTGCGGGAATGGCGTCAGACATTCGGCATCGACCTTTCGCAAATGCCACCGAATCATTTCCTCGGCCGCGGCATTGGTGTAAGCGGGGAAGGGTTGAGCGGGCGTATTGTGTTTAATTTAGAGGAAATAAAAAAATGGCGTCACAAGGAACCGGACACGCCTTTAATTCTGGTACGGGGCGACACCGTTCCTGATGACATCCAGGAGATTTACGAAACCGACGGGCTTTTAACCGCCCGGGGTGGTTCTACCTCCCACGCCGCCATAGTTGCGCACCAGCTTAATAAAACCTGTATTGTCGGGTGTGACAGATTGATCTGCGATGAAACCAAAAGCACCTGTGTTCTTGGGTCTGAAGCACTTAAATCCGGTGACTGGATCACTATCGACGGCCTGTCAGGATCAATTTATAAAGGCCAAATTATCAAAAGCATGAACCAAAAAGAAAGGGGTAATATTTAGTCATGAATTCATCAAAAAGCAAAACTGATATGAAGCTCGGTATAAATGCTTGCGGTCGAATCGGCAAACTGACCTTGTGGCACCATGTGTCCCGCAAATATTTCAGTGAAATAGTTCTCAATCTCGGCAGAAAGGTAGGCGGCTCTCTTTCTGACCTGGCTCATTATATCGAAAAAGACTCGACCTACGGCTCATTGCACAATTTTTTGTATGGCCACAAAGCCGACTCGGTGATTAATGAAGTAGACGAAAAAAAGAGCACCATTGTAATTGACGGAATCAAAGTCAAAGTCCTGACCGAGTCCCGCAACCCTTATGATATCAACTGGTCCAATGAAGGGGTCAAGCTCGTGGTGGACAGTACCGGTTTATTCCTCGACCCGACCCTGCCGCCCAACGACCCCGCAGGTTCCTGCCTTGGGCATCTCGAATGCGGTGCCGAGA
>CAZVRN010000269.1:0-4790 GCA_964629485.1 uncultured Thermodesulfobacteriota bacterium
GATAAGCCAGGATATCGGCCTGGAGCCGGTTTGTATCCTGAAATTCATCAACAAGAATTAACTTAAATCGTTTCTTCAACCTATCCCTGACCTTAATGTTTGTTTCCAGGATTTGCCTTGACTTTATCAGCAGGTCATCAAAGTCCAGGATAAATTGATTTTCTTTGGCCAGCCTGAAAGCCTGGCCAACGTTCCGGGCCAGGTACTGAAGAGATTGTTTCAAGGTTTTGACCTGACGGCCGGCCTTCTCCATTTCAAAAGCTAAAATCGCCTTTTTGGCCTTATCTCTGGCTAGTTTGGCCAGGTACCAGGACCCCGTTAAATATTCGTTCACCTCGTTCAATCGAATCAAAACTTTTTCCTCAGGGTGTTCGCTATGAATTAAATCCTGAACGATCGTTTGAAATTTGGCGATTTTTTTATAATATTTTTTATCCGGGCCGATTTTTTCAGCCTGAACCAGGTCTTCAATTATAGCAACAGCATCGGCCAGCATTGTTATTTGCTTTTGAAGAGAAATATGATCTTCCGGTTCAGGCTCAGGGTCGAACCCGAATGTTTGGGCTCTGCTTATCAAATCAGTTATGAAATCACTAAGGCTTGCCCGGCGACCTCCGGCCAGCCAGGGAAAATACTCAAGCAGGTTTGAAAGCTGGGGGTTTTGATTCTCTATTAAGTCAAGCAGGCTTTCCCGTATGGTCTCATTTTTAAGATCGGATATATTATCTTTAACCTGAAAATCATAATCCAGTCCCGCTTCAAGGGCATGCTGCCGCAAAATATGAAAACAAAAGCCGTGTATGGTGCTGATTTGCGCTCGATCCAAAAGTCGGCGCTGCCGAATCCAGAAGTCATGCTGTACAGGTTCAGCCTTGGCTTGTTCAATTTCTTCGTTGATAGCCAGCCTCAGCCTGTTTCGTATTTCTTGGGCCGCCTTTTCGGTATAGGTCAAAGCCAGAACATGACTCAATTCCAAGCCTTCCAGACCACTTATCCGCCCGGACAGTAAACGGCAGATAAACTCCACCAAGGTCATGGTTTTGCCGGTACCAGCGCCAGCAAGCACACAAAGGTTATCTTTAAAAGAAAAAACTTTCCTCTGGTCCAATGTCCAGTTTGCAATTTGACCGGTCATGCTTCTGTCTGCCCGTTTGCGCCTCTGCACGAAAACCTGTAAGGACAATAATCACAATCACCGGTTTCAGGTGCGGGGGGAAAATCACCCCCGGTCAGTCTGCCCCAGGTATCTTCAACCTGATTAAAAAAAATATTACTCCCTTCATCACGTGCTTTTTGGCGTTTGACAAGATCAGCCTCGAACAAATCATCACTAGTGAGCGGCGTTGGTCCCAGGCGATCCAGGCTTCGCAGCAGGTAATACATAGCCTGAGCGGGCTTATTAAAGGCATGCGCCGCCGCCAGTTGATACACCGGCGCCTGGAAGCTGGATTTGCCCAGAGCATCGGCCCGAAGAAGCCGAGTATATTTGTTTTTATCGCCTGACAATTTATAATCAATAACACGAGACTGATCAGGTGACATGTCGACCTGATCGACACGCCCCTGGAAAAAAAGCTGTCCGCCTGAAAGAAGGGGAATCTGAACCGGAGGCCCCGGTTCTTCAGGACCGAATTTCCATTCAAAAAATGTGGGCACGAATTCCTCGTCGCGGTCCTGTTCCCTGGTCAACCAGCGGCGGAGCCCGCGTAATATCCCTTCTCGTTTGATCAGCCACAATGGCCGGCGGCCAATAAGAAAATTATTCTCGACCGCATCAAGAATGCGGGAAGCTGTTTCAGAAAGCAAAGCTTCTTCTTTAGGATCACCGCTTAAAGGCAGGATGTTTTCTTTCTGGCATCGCGAAAAAAACGCAAAAATAATCTGATGGTAAATCGTACCTTCATCCAGTGGGCTTATTTCATCCCGTTCCTCTTCCGGCGGTTCAAGTTTTAATATCTTTTGAGACCAAAACCTGAACGGGCAACGGCCGTAATCTTCCATGAAGGTGGGGGACAGGATCGGGAATCCTTTATATTTTTTGATCTTACTGAGCCAGGGTTTCAGGATTTCCGGTGAAACACGAGCTTCGAGTGAACTTTGAATCCCCAATTCCCGATCCTGCTCGATTTTGGCCCGACGCACCAAGTGATCCCAGCGCTGTTTCTGTTCAGGATAATCAGACAGACCACAAAAAAGTTCCCGGGAAAAATTCAATTCTAAAAGATTTTTTTCTCTCTTTCTCAAAAGATGTAAGGCCAAGCCGCCGATTAACTCTTCAGCGGAAAGGGAATCTTTCAGGGGCGGAAGAACCTGGGGGGCTGGCTCCTCAACCTGGATTTCCCCTCTCGGCCAAAGGCGTAAAACGTCGTCTACCAGAGCTGACGGTAGACGCATTCGGCCTTGCTCATCCATACGGCTGAAGGAAAGACATAGATACTTTTGGGTAGCAGCCAGGGCGTGATAAAAAAGTAATTCCTGGGTCCTGTAATCCTGTACTGAAGTGGTTAAAACCGGGCGGGAAACGGCTCGGTTGAGCTCGCGACACTCATCGTCCGACAAAACAGGATTTTCCAAATGAGGTCGAGGAAACTCTCCTTCATTAAGACCGCCCAGAAAAAGATAGTCAAATGTCAGGCCGTGAAGATCGTATACGCTGAGAATCATCACGCCGGAACCACCGGCAGGTCGCTGCCCGACACTTCGATCCTTCAGGGCATTCAAAATACCGCGTTCCAATTCCGCAGGGGAGTATTTTATGCGACTCAACCCTGCTTCTTCAGCCGCCTTCTTTAAATCATTTAAACAAGCCCAAAGCCCTTCCAGAGAAGGCACGTCTCGATAAAAAAATTCGCTTCTTTTCCGCTGTATCATCTCTCTCAGATGCAGTTCATTTAAAATATGATCCACGTTCTCCGCAAATTCAGCCCAGGTCAATGAACCGCTAAGAGGTTTAAGAAGACTTTCAAGAAGGTCTAGCCCTTTTTGAAGCGCTGCGATGTCTGCCCGATCCGAAAGGCTGAATCGGGACAACCGCTCTAGATTTTTCTGCCAGCCACCACCACCGCGGTTATCGGTTACACCGGCCTTGAGGCTTAATTCTTCTATTCGAGGCCATGGCATATTCAAACCAAAGTCGAGGTATGGCGAAGCCAGCAAATCCAGGACAGAATTACGCTCCCAATGGGACCGGGCGAGCCGAAGCAGAGCCAGAAGTGTTCGAACCGGCGCTTGAATATTGAGCGGTGCTCCTCGGCGAAAGAAAAGTGGCAGATTAAATCGGCGAAAAACATCCTCTATCAATTGACCGAAGATTCCCAAATCGTTAAAAGCGACCGCAATACTCTCAGGAGCGCAGCCTTGATCTAGCAGCTTTGCAATACGACGACCAATGGCTTCAACCTCGGCATACCGCCCCGGAGCGGCCAGAATTTCGATTTGGCCGGTCGGATTCGGTCTCTTTTCGCCAGACGCTTTCGGACAAAAAAGGCGGCGGGCTATATAAGCTGGTGGGGTGCTTAATGCAGCGGCAGGTGGCTTGAAGACAATTTTAAGCCCCCTACCCTCCTCGTCAAGGGTTTCGAGGCTCCGAATTTGAGTTAAAGTTTCCTGAAAAGGGTTGTCCTGAAATGAATATTGGGCCAGATCCAGATCAAATACCCAATCGGGGCAGACAAGATCCACCTCAACTTGGTCTAGCACACGAATCAGGGCCTTTATCAGTTGAAGCTGATAAGGTGACAAAAAGGTGAAATCTCGAACTACAATCCTGGAAACTGGAGATAAAACCCTAAGCTGTTTCCTGTTCTTAAGCGCACTTAGAACCTCATACCGAACCCCGGAACGGTCTATCAGACCCTTGTCCTGAAGCGCCTTCTCATAATCTGCGTACAATTCAGCAAATCCGGTAAAAGTCTCACCAACCTCAAAGCGACCGGCCAAATCAGCAAATTGTTCCGGGGATACTCCACCCTCTTTCAAGTAGCCCAGCAGTTCAAGAAACTGACGCCTCAATCCGGAACCGGCAGGACGGCCGGGCCAGCCGTTTATGTATTTGTCGCGGGCGAGTATGTTCATAAGTATCATGTCCTGCCCTAATCTTGAAATACGTCTCTTTTCCGGTATGATCTCTGAAGCAATTTCCATGGAAAGACGTTCAAATGTAAAAAGCCGAGGCTCTAGAATCACCCTTTCAGGTGATTCCTCCAGCAATCGTTCTTGTGCCTGAGCCACGGCTGATGGTGAGGGGAGAATAAGCATTAAGTGAGGGTCAAAATAACTCATTTCTGAACTACCACTTAAGTCATGAATAAAAACACAAAGAAGTTGCCTTTGTTTCGAATGAATTATAAATTCAAAGATAAGTTTTTAAAAGGAGATTAAAAACATGACTCCGGATTTAACTGATATGGAAAAATTATCTCATCTCTTGAAGCACTGGCAAGACCACAATGAGGAGCATGTGGCCGATTATCGACAGTGGGCCGATAAGGCGGAAGCCAGCGGTCGTACTGAAACCGCGGCCCTGCTCCGTGAAGCCGCAGAAATAAGCGCCCGGGTAACCGAACTTTTTGCCCGTGCCAAGGCCGCACTGGACTGAGGCGACCGGCGTTCCGCCAAATTAATTTTTGGAAACAAATAAATCAGTCCATGCCGGCCCGCTGATCAAATCGTCCTTCCGGTCAAGATCTGCAAGGCCGTATAGTATTTCTCGGCCGTCTGGTTGATGACTTTTTCCGGTAAGGGTGGCGGCGGCGGTGTTTTGTCCCAATTTAGGGTTAATAGATAATCTC
>CAZVRN010000270.1:0-4758 GCA_964629485.1 uncultured Thermodesulfobacteriota bacterium
TCAGGGTGGCGGTGCCGGAGCCTTTAATCCCCATCTTATGCTCGATATTACTACAGATGACATCATTGGGCTCTCCCAGTGATCCGTCGGGATTGACCCATATTTTGGGCACGATAAAAAGGCTGATGCCTCTCGTGCCAGCAGGCGCTCCCTCTATGCGCGCTATGAGCAGATGAATAATGTTCTCGGTGAGATCATGCTCGCCGGCGGTAATAAAACATTTATTGCCCACGATTTTATAAATGCGGGGGTCGGCCGAGTCCGGGTCCGGTATGGCCTTGGTAAGCAGGTAGCCGTTATCAGAGCCCGCGTCGGGTTCGGTCAGACACATGGTCCCGCCCCATACGCCGGTATACATCTTCTCTACGAAAAGAGCCTTGTCTTCCTCGGTTCCGAAATTTTCAATCAGGCGGCCCGCACCTATGGCCAGACCCGGGTAGGTCGCCATGGCCAGGTTAGCGCCGGTAAAAAGTTCGGTCAGGAAACCGCTTACCACCTGAGGCAGTCCCTGCCCGCCGAATTCCGGGTTGTTGCCCGGGGCGATCCAGCCGTTTTCAGCCATGACCTTCCAGCACTCATGAAAAGATTCCGGTAACGTGACCTTGCCGTTATCGAACTGAGCCTCGATTTGATCACCGTCCTGCAAGGCCGGGCCCAGGGCCGTGGTGCAGACCTTTATGGCTTCATCGATAATCATATTGAAGTCATCAGCGCTGAAATCCTTGTAGGCCTCATATTCCAGAAGCTTTTCAACTTTCAGGTGCTCGAAAAGCAAAAATTTAAAATCCCGGTCATCCCGGTTGAAGAAATTGTTTCCCATATTGTTCCTCCTAAGTTGTTAAGTTTAAAAAGTGATTGCCCAAATCAGGGCTGAACTTTATCCCGGTTTTCGATACGGCTTCTTTTAAAAGATATCAGGCTTCGAGACCCCTGCAAGACCTCGCCCTTTGGCCGAACTCATTGTCGGCTTCAAACTCAAGCCCCCGCCATATTGACGATATTCCTTATGTTTTAAAATCCAGTCAAAAGGCTTTTCATGCATTTTTTTCCGGCTATGCTCTCTAGCCGAGCAGCCGCTTATTTATCCCGCATAACCTAACATTGATCTTGAAGCCTGGTCAAGAGAATTCAAAATAAGAAAAAAAAGTAAATGCTGTACTTTTAAGCACATGGCCATGGTTCATTCCAGCCTGTTGCGGGCGATTTTTTAATCGTTTTTAACATATTGAAATTTATTTCAAAAATTTTTTGGCGCCCTCTTTGAAGAGGCCTTGGTCAAACAAAGCCGTTTTGTTCCGGGACATCAAAAATTTTTTCATTTTAAAAAAAATACTTGTGAGGCTTCAAGGTCTGCTGTATAAGGAAACACACCACGCAGGAATAACGTCTTTTGGGGGGCCAGTTTCAATGAAAATTCATGAATATCAGGCTAAAAAGTTCTTCACTCGTTTCAATATTCCGGTTCCAGAAGGCGAGGCGGCAAGCGCTCCCGAGGCGGCCAGGGATGTTGCTGGCAGGCTTAACCGGGACCGTTTCGTGGTCAAGGCACAGATTCACGCCGGCGGCCGGGGCAAAGGCGGGGGAGTCAAGCTCGTAAACAGCCCGGAAGAGGTTTTCGAGGCGGCTCGGGCGCTCCTGGGTAAAAAGCTGGTCACACCCCAGACAGGACCTGAAGGCAGGCTGGTTCAGCAGGTCCTGGTTGAAGCGGCTCATGCTTACAAGCAGGAGTTCTATGTCGGCCTGACCCTGGACCGAAATCTGGCTAAGCCCGTGATGATGGTCAGTCCGGCCGGCGGCATGGATATCGAGGCGGTGGCTGAGAAGACCCCGGAACTCATCTTCAGGGAAGAGGTGGACCCCCGCATGGGTTTTCTGGCTTTTCAGGGCGCTAACCTGGCTTCAGACCTGGGCTGGGAAGGCGATCTCTTCAAGGCAGGCGCGGCCCTTTTTGCAAATCTCTACCGGCTTTTCGTTTCCCTGGACGCTTCGCTGGCCGAAATAAACCCGCTGGTGGTAACTGATGAAGGCCAACTCCTCGCCTTGGACGCCAAGATCAATATCGACGACAACGCGCTTTTTCGTCATCCCGAGATGAAGGAGCTCTTGGATCCAAACGAAATGAATCCCCTTGAACTCGAAGCGAGTCAGCATGGTTTGAGCTATATCCGGCTGGATGGCAGTATCGGCGCCATGGTCAACGGGGCCGGGCTGGCCATGGCCACCATGGACCTGATCAAACAGGCCGGGGCTGAACCGGCCAACTTTCTGGACGTGGGCGGCGGGGCCGACGCGGAAAAAATCGCCCGGGGATTTAAAATTATCCTTTCAGATAACCGGGTCAAGGCTATTCTGATAAATATTTTCGGAGGCATCCTTCGCTGTGATGTTTTGGCCCGGGGTGTGATCGAAGCTGCTCAGGCGGCTGAAATCAAGGTCCCGGTCATCGTCCGCATGGAAGGCACGAATAAAGCGGAAGGCCAGCGGCTCATGAATGAGTCGGGTCTTGACTTTACCGTGGCTCATGATTTGAAAGAGGCGGCTGAAAAAGTTTCCAGCCTGGTAAAATAAACAGTGCAAAACAACCGGTCATAATGCATTTTTACGCTGATTTCAGACCTCGAACCGGTCTGAGCAGTTTTGAAGCGGAGCGATTATGAGCATTTTGGTCAATAAAAGCACGAAGGTTATCGTACAGGGCATAACAGGATCGGAAGGCCGTTTCCATACCGAGAAGATGCTTGAATATGGAACCAATGTTGTGGGCGGGGTCACCCCGGGCAAAGGCGGTCAGGAGATTTTCGGGCTGCCGGTTTTCGATACGGTTGAACGGGCCGTTTTGGAAACCAAGGCGAACGCCAGCATCATTTTTGTTCCGCCCGCCTGGGCGGCGGACGCGATCATGGAAGCCGCAGCCAGCGTGAAGCTGGTGGTTTGCATTACAGAAGGTATTCCGATTCTTGAGATGGCCCGGGTCTGGCATTACCTGCGTGACCGGGGCGCAGTGCTCATCGGTCCCAACTGTCCGGGGCTCATCTCGCCCGGCCAGTCGAAAGTCGGGATTATGCCCAGTCCCATTCATCTGCCGGGCTCGATCGGCGTCGTCTCCCGCAGCGGGACATTGACATACGAAGTCGTGTCGCAACTGTCCGCGGTGCGGCTGGGGCAGTCCACCTGCATCGGGATCGGCGGAGACCCTATCATCGGGCAGACCTTTGTGGACATTCTTAAGAAATTCAAAGAAGATCCTCAGACCGAAGCCGTGGTCATGGTCGGTGAGATCGGCGGACGGGCCGAGGAAGACGCGGCCGAGTATATCAGGGCCGAATTCCCAAAACCGGTCTTCGCCTTTATCGCCGGGCGCACGGCCCCGCCCGGCCGCCGCATGGGGCACGCCGGGGCCATTATTTCCGGGAAATCCGGGGGCGCGGATGATAAAATCAAGGCCCTCAAGGCCGCTGGCATCCATATTATCGAGGACTTGGGCACCCTGGGCGAAACCGTCAAAAGCATTATCGGGTAAAACAAGAAAATGCTGAGGCTTTGAATAAAGATTTGCCATGAGGGTTTTACTTCATATTTGCTGCGCTCCCTGCGCGATTTACACCGTTCAGGCCCTCAGGGAGGAAGGGCATGAGGTGTACGGCTACTTCTTTAATCCCAATATCCACCCCTACCAGGAATATCTCCGCCGCCGCGACACCCTGGCCCAGTATGCCGAATCCATCAACCTGCCGGTTATTTTCGACACGGGGTATGATCTCGAAGGGTTCCTCAGGGAGATGGTTTTCCGGGAAAAAGACCGCTGCCGGTTCTGCTACCGGCTGCGCTTGAACCAGGCGGCTCACATTGCCAAGAAAGGTAAATTCGACGCCGTTTCCACCACCCTTCTTTACAGCAAATTCCAGAAGCACGACCTCATCGCCGATATCGGACGGGAGACAGCCGGCCGGCGGAATATTGATTTTTTATACCGCGACTTCCGTGAGGGATGGAAGCAAGGCATCGAGAAATCCAAAAAGCTGGGCATGTACCGCCAGCAGTACTGCGGCTGTATTTATAGCGAGAAAGAACGCTTTTACCGCTCAGGCAAAACGAAAAAAAACCAGCGGCCGAAAAGCGACCGCGGCCACAGGGGGTAGGGCAGAGGCTTGATATCCGCCTGGCGGAGAAGTTTTGACCGGAAGCCGGAGCCCTCAAGCCTTTACGTACGGCTTTGGTTTGCCCGCCAGGAATATGGTGACGATAGACATGATATAAATTATGAAATAGGCGATCAGGGCGTAATGGTAGCTGCCCAGGTAATCATAAATCAGCCCGGAAATAAAAGCTCCGGCGGAACAGCCGAAAGATTCCAGCATGGATATAATGCCGACTAAAACCCCGAAGGCGGTCAGACCGAAAAATTGTCCCACGGCCAGCGGGAAAAGCACCACCACCCCGCCCATGGAGAAACCGAAAACCGCGACGTAACTCCAGATTAAGAACAAACTCCTGGCATTTAAAAGAATGAGAATACTGAAGGCCTGGAGTCCGAAACAAAGCGCGGCCGCGTAACGAAATGGCAGTATTTCGCTGATGCGGCCGAAACTAAGCTTGCCCAAACCGCCGAAACCAGCGGTCAATCCCAAAGCAACCGCGGCCGTGGCTTGAGAAATCCCGGCCTCGACAATCAGCGGCACCTGGTGCTGCAGAATGCCTATCTGCGCCAGGGGAGCGAGAAAAAAGGTGATAGCGATCCAGTAAAATGAACTGGTCTTG
>CAZVRN010000271.1:0-4751 GCA_964629485.1 uncultured Thermodesulfobacteriota bacterium
AACTCATGGACCGGGATATTTTTTCTCTAACGATCATGGTAACCCTTATGCCACGATCCGGAAGAATTTTCTGCCGAAGCAGACCTGGAACCCGTACATGATGGATGATGACTATGTGACAAATACCTATAAGAAAACCATATCCAACCCGAATTTAACTGAAAAAGAACAGTTCGACACGATGAAAAAGCTGGCTGTTTACTGCATAGCCCAGGCGCCGGCTATATGGTTGCCCGGACCTTACTTCTATCAGGCTTGGTGGCCTTGGGTTAAAAATTACTATGGCGAACTTCGTGTCGGAGCTTGGCGTCCCGGTCCCATCTTCGCCCGCATCTGGATTGACCAGAAGTTGAAGAAACAGATGGGATATAAGTAACACCAATTTGAAATAATCTTTATCAGGGGGTGTTGCTTATCGCACACCCCCCCTCCTTTTTTACCGTGAAACAGGGGCCTGAACGCGGGCGGTAATATCCAGAATTTTTCGCATATTTTTTAGTTAATTAGTTAATTAGCGCCTCGGACGAGGTTCGGTCAGCTCCAAACGGAAACAGGCTGCGGCCAGGGCGATTCTTAGCGTTTCAGCAATTTCGCGGCTAGGCCTAACGCCTCTTTTTTATTATCAATCTGTCCAAGTGCCTGGGCCTCCTCAATGGATGAAAGCAGACGCCCGATCAGCGGCGATGGAGAAAGCCCAAAGTGCATCATGAGATCGTTGCCTGTCACCAGCCGAGGGACCTTCACCCGCTGTTTTGTTATTTCCCGGACGAGACGGTCAAAAAAGCCCACCAGGCCGGGTATTCCGCCTCGATCCCTGGAGGCGGGGCCCTGCGTTGCCATGGCGTCCGCCAAGGCATGGAGCAGAAGCCCCCACAGATCAGGGCCGGCCGATCTGCCGAAGCGATAGATACCTCTGGGCCGGAGTTTACGATTGGTTTCCGCTGTCATGAGATGAAAGGGCAGCAGGTGGTGCCGGATAATAAAACGGATATAGTTTTCTTCAGCCTTGGAAAGACGGAGTCTCCTGGCGATTTGAACGGCCATGTCAGCCCCGACGACTTCGTGTTTATAAAAGTGAATTCTTCCTGTTTCGTCTTCGGACAGCGTAAGCGGTTTCCCCAGGTCATGGAGCAGGATGGCCAGTTTGAGCAGGGAAGGCCGGTTTTCGTTGGCCAGGTAACCCCTCAGTTCCGAAGCAAACTCAGGAAAATATGCTTCCGGTGCGGCCATGATTTTTTCTAAAAAATGGAAGGCCAAGAAGGTGTGCTCCAATACATTAAGATGGTGATACGCGTTTTGGTTGGATGTACGCAGATGTTTAAGTTCCGGGACTAGGGCCGTTAGCAGGCCGTATTCTAGCATGAGTTTGATGGTTTCGTGGCTTTCAGGTACGGCCAGCAGTTTAAACAGCTCCTCGCGGATTCTTTCTCCGGCCGCGTTAGTGATTAACTGACTGTGTTTCTTAACCAGGTCTAAGCTCTCAGGGTGAGGAGCAAAAGAGAGGACTGCGCAGAAGCGAAAAAGCCTTAAAAGCCGTAAGGGATCATTCAGGATAACTGCTTCCGAGTTGAACCTTGCCGTTTTATTTTTTAAGTCAGAAAGACCGTCCCTCGGATCAACAATGTTCGCCTGCCCCTGGTTCGGTTTGATCTCTATGGCCATGGCGTTGATGGTCAAATCCCGGCGGGACAGGTCGTTTTCAATCGTTTCGCCCTCGAGCGGAACCAGGTCGATGAAGAAGCCGGGTAAGACGAAACGAAACACCTGTTTTGGGAATCGACCCACGGGAATGGCCCTGGCGCCGAGTTTTGAAGATAATATACGGGCGGCTTCATCCAGGGACCCTCCTGTGGCGACATCCAGGTCATGAACCTCTCTGCGCAGGATCAAATCGCGGACCGCTCCTCCAACCGCAAACAGCGGCCTCTTTAATTCATGGGCGGTTTCCGCTAAAGCCGGGAACCCCGGCAGGTCTTGGAAAAGATCGCTTATGGCCTTCATAAAATGTTTTCCATTTCTTCCTGATAGCACATTGACAGGTTTTAAGCATCTAGGATATTTTAAACTAAGGATTGTGATCGATAAAAGGAAAAAAAATGAAGTATTCTTTTATTCCGCCTTTGCTTTCCGGCCTGGTATTGCCAGGCCTGGGGCAGGTTGTCAATCAGCAGATTGTCAAGGGACTTATATTAATCAGTTTAACTACCTTTGTCTTTTTGTTTCTTCTGTTCAAGCTGCTTTTCGATCTTTCGGCGGTGATGAGAGAGGTCATGGGACCGGACTTGACGTTAGGGCCGGGTGAAATTTCGAAGGTAATCCTCGCCATGCGGGCCAGGGACATGACTCTGCTATATGTGTTTCTCATCGTCGGTGTAGTAATCTGGGCTTATAGCGTGACGGATGCCTTTCTGGTCAGTCGCCGGTTGAAAAGCACTGAAAACCAAGAGGGATGAATTATGCGTCAGCTTCTTATTGATGAGCTTAGCCGCGAGGACGTGTCCTCAGTAAGAAGATTTTTAAAAGAAAATGTGATCCAATCCGATTTGGAGGATTTATTTTGGGTCGAACTCTCAAAGGATCTCCTGGACCCCGAACAACTTCAATGTGAATCTGATCATCCATTCTGCTTTGCCATCGAGGTGGGTGATTCCTGGGTGAAGTTTGAGTTTTTAATACGGAGTCGCACCAATTTCAAGAGCGCCCAAATGCGTTATGCCAATCGGGTTCAGCAGAACTTTATCCTTGATTATTCGGCCCGCTTAATCCGGGATCTGGCCCTTAAAACATGATCCGTGATTATGGGCAGGCGAGTTCATCCTTGAGAGGAAGATTTTTACTCCCGGAAACCGACGTTGTCACGCGGGAATAGGCAATGTTTCTTTGTGAAGAAGACTATGAAAGATTAAAAAAATCCTTCCCTAATAAAGCGGTTTGTGAACAATGCGGGGGCGAAATGGTTTTCGTGGTCAAATCCAGGGACAATCGCCGCATTTTTTTTTATTTGTGCCGTGACCCGAAATGCGGGAACAACACGGAACCGTTTTTAGTAACCCTGATTTGATTTGCAGATTTTTTTAATTAGGGGATTATTAGAGGCGCTTGTAATCAAACAATCAGGGGCTGGTAATTCAAAGAGTGTATCCAGCCATAGTAATAGTTATAGAATAGGTGGAACGAAATGACCCAGCTTATACAGGCTCGAAAAGGAAATCCAACCAGGGAAATGAAATCCGTGGCCGAGTTCGAAGGCGTTCACGTGGATGATTTGATGAAGGACATTGCCGAAGGGGTAACTGTTATCCCGGCCAACAAGGGCCGGACTGGAGTCAGGCCGGTAGGGATCGGCCGCGGTTTGACGGTTAAAGTTAACGCTAATATTGGGACATCCGAGGATCAAACTGATCTTAATACGGAGTTGGATAAACTTAAGGCGGCCGTCAAAGCGGGTGCGGACTCCGTGATGGACCTCAGCACGGGCGGGGACTTGGACGCTGCCCGGCGCCAAGTGCTCAAGGAAAGCGATGTTATTGTTGGAACAGTGCCTGTTTATCAGGCGGCTATTGAGACGGCGGCCCGGGAAAGCGGGGTCGTCAATATGACCGTTGACGGTATTTTTAAAATCATTGAGCAACAGGCCCTCGATGGAGTGGATTTCATAACCGTGCATTGCGGGCTTAACATGGAAGCCCTTGACCGCCTCAGAAATCAGGGAAGGGTGACGGATATTGTCAGCCGGGGCGGGGCGTTTCTCGCGACTTGGATGATTTATAACCAGAAGGAAAATCCTCTCTTCGAGTACTATGACCGTCTGCTTGAACTGTCCTTGAAAAATGATGTGACGTTAAGCTTGGGAGACGGGCTTCGGCCGGGGTGTTTGGCTGACGCCAGCGACCGGGCCCAGATACAGGAACTGCTTGTACTTGGAGAACTCGCGGCTCGCGCCAAAGAAGCCGGGGTGCAGGTCATGATCGAAGGTCCGGGTCATGTGCCGCTCGACCAGGTTGAGGTAAACATCCAGATTCAGAAACAGGTTTGCCGCGGGGCGCCTTTTTATGTTTTAGGTCCGCTGGTGACTGATATTGCCGCCGGGCATGATCATATCGCCTGTGCCATTGGCGGTGCCTTGGCCGGTATGTACGGGGCGGATTTTCTCTGTTACGTAACTCCAACGGAGCATCTTGGCCTGCCAGGGCCTGAAGACGTGCGTGAAGGTGTTATCGCTTCAAAGATTGCGGCCCATGCTGCGGATCTAGCCCGGGGTAATAAAAAAGCAATGGCCAGGGATGTTGAAATGGCCGAGGCCAGAAAGGCGCTCGACTGGGAAAAGCAGATCGAATTGGCTATTGATTCAGAGAAAGCCGCCAGATTGCGTCACCGGGTCGCGGCGTCCGATGATGAAGTATGTACCATGTGCGGCCGGTATTGCGCCATTAAGCTGGTAAGGGAGTTTTTAAGAAAATGATATCCCTTAAGAAGCAGTAATTTTGTTGAAATCGCGAAACCGGACCGCGGTTCGCTTCAAGGACGAAGTTTATATGAGGACGCAAAATAGAAAAAAGAAAGCGTCCATTTTATAAAAAGTTTATAAAAAGCCTCTGCGGCCTGAATCATTTTTCGGGGATGCAGTTGAACCCGGGCTTTCAGACAATCAACCTGTTCTGATCGGCAGTGTTTTTATCTATTTTATCTCCGACTGAAGTGCCGCAACGAGCGCAGAGGTATTCATATTTATCGCCTTCAGGCAGGATTAG
>CAZVRN010000272.1:0-4744 GCA_964629485.1 uncultured Thermodesulfobacteriota bacterium
CCTCGAAGCTGTTGCTCGCCGGGGCGTTCCCAGCTGGCTTGAGTTGGATAAAGAAAATTTTTCCGGGACTATTACGGCCTTCCCCGCGCGGGAAGATTTGACGATGCCTATAGAGGAACAGCTCATTGTTGAGCTTTATTCCAAGTAATTTATAGGCTTAATTAGCTTCTTGCTTAAATAAGGAAAGGTCATGCAGAAGAATTGGAAAGAATTGATTATGCCGAAAAGGGTTGAGGTGGACTCTGAAAGTCAAGACCCCTTTTTCGGAAAATTTGTGTGCGAACCCTTGGAGCGCGGATTTGGCATTACCCTGGGCAATGCCCTTCGACGCTTGCTTTTGTCCTCGCTTCAGGGCGCGGCTATCGTCTCGGTTAAAATAGAGAACGTTTTGCATGAGTTCAGCTCCCTTCCCGGTGTTGTCGAAGACGTGGCCGATATCATCCTGAATCTCAAGGGGGTTCGGTTTAAAACATATACTGACAAACCCGAAATGGTACGAATTGAGGCTCAAGGCGAAAAGGTTGTCAAGGCTGGCGATATTATTACTGACGGCCGCATTGAAGTCCTCAATCCGGATCACCATATTGCCACCTTGTCCAAAGATGGATCTCTTAATATGGAAATGGTGGTCAAAATGGGCAAGGGATATTCGCCGGCGGACAGAAGTCAGATCCAGGACCAGCCGGTTAATACAATCCCTATTGATGCCATTTTTTCTCCCATTCGGAAGGTTAATTATATAGTGACCAACGCCCGGGTCGGACAGCGCACGGATTACGATAAACTGACCCTGGAGATTTGGACGGATGGCAGTGTCCTCCCTCGGGACGCCTTGGCGTATGCCGCCAAAATTTTGAAGGAACAATTGACTATATTCATCAACTTCGAGGAAGATGAAGAGCCCGAGGAAGTCGAGACCCCTGAACCGGAGAAAACCTTCAATGAGAATCTCTTCCGTAGCGTTGATGAGCTTGAGCTTTCTGTCCGTTCAGCCAATTGCTTGAAGAACGCCGACATACACCTCATCGGTGAACTGGTGCAAAAAACGGATCAGGAGATGCTCAAGACCAAAAATTTTGGCCGAAAATCTCTCAACGAGATTAAGGAAATCCTGGGTGAAATGGGCCTGAGCCTGGGTCAAAAGCTGGAAAATTTTCCTAGCCGCGAAGAAATTAAGAAAATGAAGGAAATGAAGGAAAAGTCGACATGAGACATCGAAAGGCCGGAGTTAAATTAAACCGAACGGCGAGTCACCGGAAGGCCATGTTTAGAAATATGGTTACCAGTCTCTTTGAACATGAAAAGATCGTGACGACTCATGCCAAAGCAAAAGCGCTGAAACCTCTCGCTGATAAAATGGTCACCCTGGCCAAGAGGGGCGACCTTCACGCCAGGCGCCAGGCCCTCTCTGTTTTGACTAAAAAGTCAGTGACGCATAAACTCTTTACTGATATTAAAGACAGATATATAGACATCAGCGGCGGTTATACCGCCCTGGCCAGGGTTGGAAACAGACGCGGCGATGGAGCGCCAATGGCTTCCATCTTTCTGGTTAACCCTGAAGAGAAGGTTAAGAAGACGAAAAAGAAGTCGCGAAAAAAGAGGGCCGTATCACCCAAAACCGCGCCAAAAAAAGAAACCGCTGACAAGGCTGACAAAACTTCTGCCCTTGCCTCTGAGCCCGGGACTGATGAAGAAAACTGATTTTTCAGATTTCTTTTAGAAAAATAAAATGAGGTCTCTTGCAATTTGGCAATAACTTCAACTGAGGGCGGAAGTTTAAACGGGCTTCTGGAGGCCATGGCCTCCCATTGGGGCTGACCAAACCCGGCTCGAGTGGCTGACACAAAAAAGTGCGAAAAATTCTGGACACTACCAGGAGGTTTGGAACAATATATGGGTATGCTTAAATAGATTTTATATTATTTCGTCGATTATGCTTCCCTGCTCTTGGCGCGCCGTGTTCTGGTTTTCGATTCTTTCTTCCTCGTCCTGTCTTTCCCGGGCTGCCTTATCCTGTGCCTCGGCTTCAGCACGAGCGGCTTCCTGCTCCCTTGTTTCTTCCTCCTGGCGAACTTTAGCCTGGCGAGCCTCTTCTTCCCTCTGCGTGCCTTTTGAAGCCTCAGTATTTTCTGGATTCGCGGCTTCCTGCTGCTGCCTTATTTTTTCCTCTTGGCAGGGGGTCTTACTCCTCTGGGCCTCTTCTTCCGGCTGTGTAGTCCGCGTTATGGCATCCCCGGCCTTTATAGCTGAAATATCCATGGCTTATACTCCTTTCTCAATACCCTTTAAGAACTACATCATTAAAATAATCACTTATTAAGAGATTTCTTTTGGTATTTTTTTCTCTTCTTATGAAAAAAATACATGATCCGGATTTTACGGCAAATATAACAGGTGTCGCTCATCCGGGCTCATTCGCCTTAAGCCGGCTTCAACTTCCCGGAGCAGGCCCTCAACCTCGGCTTGGCTGCGAGGCATTTCAAAAACAGCCCTCCGGTTCTCCAGCATAACAATATCGTTCAAATTACCGGCCGAAAATTGCTTTTCAACAGTGGAAACAGAATTTTGACCGGAATTAACCCGCGAGGCATCAGACCTGGCCGCGGCTTGCCTATATCTTCTGATCAAGATCAAGTTAGGCTGTATTTTCATGGTTAAACCCCGTTTTTTGATCCTAAACAATGAGTGACAGGTTGTTGTAAAGCCTCGTCACTTGATAGTAAGAACCAGAATTCGCCGGATGGCTGTAGGAAACCGTTTCGATGGGCTGAGCATAATGACGCACGTCACCTTCAAGCAGATCCGCTAATATCTCCCCCGCACCGCTGAAAAAACCGTCTGGGCCAAGCAGTGTTTCACGGACCTTCTCGGGCTTTGCGGCCAGCATTTCAAAGAACTGGTCTGTGAGTTTTATCTGTCCATCCTCCACTGAAATCAGGCCAATTTGTCTGAGCTCCGTGACAAGGCTTTCCTGGTTGTTCCTGAGCCTGGTTAGGATGATCGGTTTGATATTTTCTTCCTGGTTTTTTAAAAATTGAATGAGTTCGTTATATTGCTTAACCAGGTTCCGGCTCTGCTCCGGCAATGCCTCTAATTCTTTTTCGACAACGATCGTTTCGGTGGATGTGGTGGGATTGAGCAACCTCAGTGTAAGCTGATCATTGCTTATCTCAAGCACGTTCGTATTGCTTTCATGGGCCAGGTGATCATAAACCACTTTGGCCGGCCAGGCGGAAATGGTCTGCTGGTTGAGGCCCAGTGTCTCCACGAGGTTTCCGGTCGTGTCGTTCATGTAAAACTTCGTATCCGGCCCAATTTCGCTGGAGCATATGGTTAAGGTAACCCAATCCTGTAAGACATCATCCGTATCCGGCTCGGTGGTGACACTAAGAAGCGCTGTCAGACGATCGTCAGCCTTCATGATCTCTCGACCGACCTTTGCCAGAAAATCCAGGTTCGTGTCCGCGCCATAGCCGGTTTTGACCACCGTGACATCCACAGAACTTGTTTCATCTCCAACAGTGAGGCTAAAAACATACTCCCCGGCCTCGAGTGAAACAGGCTCTGTGGTAATCAGTTTGACACTGACGTTGGTCTGGGGATAAGAAAGATTCGAGACCTCGACATGATGGAGCCCTGTTGGAGCCCGGTCAAGGGCTTCAGCCTGAATTTTATCTGGGGCGCTGGATATGACTGTCCGCGCGTAACTCATGCCGGCCTGGTCACTAATGTCATACAGCGCGATCCCGGTGATAAGTTCCCGGGCAAGATTTTGAAAATTCGTCAAAACCTGTGTCTGCCTCTTTGTTTGAATGGACAGATTCGCTAACATACCCGGCCTGTAATCCAAAAGCCTGGTCAGTTCATTTTGAACTATATTCCCAAGATTCTGCCGGCTGTTCATGCTCGGCCAGGAGATAACGAGTTGAGGCCCTTGTATACTGCTGACAACGGTAGACATCCTCAACCTCTGCGAATCGATTATTTCTTTGAAAATTTACCAAACAACAGACTGTTCTGCCCAGCTATATGATACGGTCAGCCCCTGTTTCAGCTTCTGGCAAAAAAATAAAAATGCCTCCCTTAAGGCAATCCCCCGGTTATTTTTTTTATCGGCCTAAAAAAGAAAAAACTTAAATTTTTTTTCGGTGTTCGGCCAAAAAAAATAATTTATCAAATAATAACAGTAAGTTAAATTTAAAGAACAACTGAATGTTTATCTGATTTATTAGTGGAGATTTGCCTTGAGCAAATCCAGGATTTTCCGGCGGGCCTGCGGCTTTGCGGCTTTACCATTGAGAATGATTACAAAGGACAGAGGCTGTTTTTTATCACTGTCTAAATACCCGGCCGCAGATTTCACATCGCTCAAAGTCCCGGTCTTGAGCCGGGTTCCCATCTTGAACGGAAGAAACGACCGGTAAGGACGGAACCAGTCAAGGACCGTTATCATTTGAGCGGCCGTGATTCTGGTTCGCCTGGAAAGCCCTGAACCTTCCTCGATATATATTCCGGGCAAACCAATGGAGGTCAGGTATTCCGAGAGCGCCCGGCGGCCTTTGTTCGCATCAGCCGGCGGCCCGAAACGCTCCGCACCCATGGTCAGAAAAATCTGGTTCGCCATGAAATTATTGGAGTATTTAAGAAGAGCCTTTATCAGTTGGCCCAAGTCTTTGCCGGAGCGATGGCGGTAAAAAACGGGTATAACGCTGGTATTTGCAGTGGATCGCATCACCTGGCC
>CAZVRN010000273.1:0-4707 GCA_964629485.1 uncultured Thermodesulfobacteriota bacterium
ATCAGGCGATTTATGCACTCAATGCCCGAACCGGTCAGTTGATATGGAAAACAGTCACCGGAGGACGGATTCAACTTCCGCTGGCGGTAAAGGACGGAGTTGTTTACGCTTCTTCCAGCGACAGGAGTCTCTACGGCTTAAGCGCAAAATCCGGGGCTCAACGGTTTCGTTTCCGAACTTACCGGGAACTTATAGATGCCCCGGTCGTGGCGAATGACCTTGTTTATTATGTTCCCAGGCATGGCAGCCTTTACACTGTCCAGCATAAAGCGCGCGAGATCCCGGGGCAGTATCAATTCAAATGGTTATGGATGCAGCTTTGGCTGTGGCGCTTGCCAGTGCCTCCGCCTCCGCCGCAGACGGGTGCCAGATGGCGTGCTCTGCCCAAAAATCGATGGAGGGGTTTTACCTCTTCCCCGGCTGTAACCCCGGATGCATTATATATTGGCGATCGTATCGGCTGGTTTTATGCCCGCAATGCGCTGGACGGAAAACCTCTCTGGGAATTTAGGACTAAGAGTCGTATCCCCGCTGCACCGGTGGTCCTTGGACAAGAGGTCTGTTTTGGATCAACAGATGGAACGCTTTATGACCTGGATCATCATACGGGTAAACTCCTTTGGAAAATATCACTGGGGGCGCCTATCAAACTGAGCCCGGTCTACGGAGATGGACTGCTATATATGCGGACTGAGGATGGCAAACTCCATGCCATTGAATAAAATTCCAAATTTCGAATCAAAACCTCTATAAAACTTCGTTCTGTAACTGGACTCATTGCCAGTTGAAGAGACATGTATTTTACTTTTTCTTTGACACCCGGTCTGTTTTTTTAACTCAAAACATGCCGCTAACCGCTAAAAACAGATTTTGATGAGGAGAAAAATTATGCCCGCGAGACTGCCTTTGCCGAAAAATGATGAACTGCCCGCTGAAATTAAAGAAACGCTTGAAACCCTGCCACCCCTTAATGTTTTTCGTATGGTCGCAAACGCACCTGCGAGCTTTAAAGGGTTTCTCGAACTTGCTATGTCAATCCTGGCAAAAAGTGAATTTGATCCTCGCAAGCGCGAGATCGCTGTGCTTCGTGTTGCCCGTGTAACAAGGTCTGATTATATATGGACTCAACATATTAGGGTGGCCAAATCTGTCGGCGTTAGCGACGATGAGATAAAAATCATCTCTGAACAGGACCCGGTCAACTTGCTGGATAAAGAAGGAAACCTGCTTTGCCGGGCCGCAGATGAAATAAGCCGGGATGTTAAGCTCAGCGATGATGCTCTAACCAAAATTCTTGATTTTTACGGAATCCGGGGAGCCGCTGAACTTATCCTTTGTATAAGTTACTTTAACATGTTGAGCCGATTCCTCGAATCCACCCGGGTGGAAATTGAGAAGGAAAACAAAGGAGAGTCTTTTGATAATCACTAAGTTTGTTAAAATTAATTTTTACGCCATGATCCGCAGTAAACGTCCCACCACTTTGAATCCGCTGTGATTTCTTCTATGGCGCAAAAATTACCAATTTGATGGCTGTAAAATTTCTCGGCTACGCATTCAAGCCCGAAGCAGAAGCTTTTTATCATCTCATAATTGTAGATTCTATGTGCGTTAAATGCGATAGCAGGCGGGGCGTTATGGATGGTTGTGGTGAAAATCAGGAGTCCTCCGGGTTTCAAAACCCTGATCATTTCCTTAATCGCCTTTTTGTCCCCCTCAAAATCAATAGAATCACCATACCGGCCCAAGCCTATATGTTCCAAAGTGCACATTGAAAGCACCATCTCGAATGAATTATCAGGAAAAGCAAGATTGGCGGCATTACAAGTAATAACCGTTTCATTCTTTAAAGCCGATTTCCGGCCCCGCACATCGATAGTCGTCACACGGTAGTGGGCCATGAGTCCAATAAGAAAATGGCGGTAAGACCCGATATCAAGAATGGTTCCAGGCTCAGAACTGCTTATCTGATCGGCTGCAAACTGGCATTCATAATCTAAAAAATTTTCCGGATGGTCACCGCGGTCGTTTCTAAATTCCCGGAACACATAGTACCCATTCGATTCTTTCTTTAATCTTGAGTAAATCTCTTCATATTCGTTCATATTGTCTCAACCTTTCAAGCGGCCGGGCGAGCGAAAACACCTGTATCTCATCAAGGCAAAGATGACTGGTTCTTAAGAGGTCTCTAACTAGACTGTCCAGCATCCCGCTTTAACTCGGCTTTACATTGGCTATAAATAATTCTGATTGTTATGCGGACGGGTCTTTTAAAACATAAAAAAAACCGATCTAAATCCTTTCCGGCAAAAGGATTTAACTGATCTCATTTGATTTTCTCTAAAAAAGGCTTTAAGTATCTACCCGTTCTTTCAATTCCTTGCCGACCTTAAAGAAGGGCAATTTTTTCGGTTTGACTTCAATGGCAATACCGGTCTTCGGGTTTCGGCCAACATACCCGTTATAATCTTTTACCTTAAACGACCCCAGGCCTCTTATCTCCGCCCTTTCGCCCCGGACGAGCCCATCAGCAATGGAATCGAAAAAAGTATTAACTATTATCTCAGCCGTTTTGAGATTCAGGCCCTCACGCATCGCCACTTCTTCGATTAATTGAGATTTATTCATACAGCACCTTTTTTAAATTTTTATTTAATATTAAAAAGTTATAAATAACATGTCAAGGGGAACCATTAACTTTCTTTTGCCAACGCACACGATCAGCATAATAACATTGGTTAAAACTAATTCATGCCGGAAGATATTCAGACGATTTTACCCTTTGGAGCCCGGGCAGGTGCTTTTATCTTCAACATAGGGTTTTATGTCTAATATAGGCGTTTCATCTATCATATCCACCCCTTTAACCTGAATGTCACAGCCCTTGACAGACGTTACCTCCAAAACAGACATCCCGATTGGGTTGGGCCGAAAAGGCGAACAGATGCTAAAAACACCCATTGCTCGCTCGAGGTGTGGGGGGTGCTGGGTCAGATACTGGGGTTTAAATTTGGGGCTGCGATGGAAATGGAAAATGACAACGATACGCTGGCCGGGGTGAATATCTTTGAGGCCCTCCCTGTATCTTTCATCAATCCTCAAGATCCCTTCCACGTTCGAGAATGACCAATGACGGGGAACATGATCGGCATCAGTGTGAAAATAGCCGATTGGCTCTAATTCAATATTCATATTAACAAAACTCCAATGAAATATTTAAAAATTTTTCTCTCTTATCTGCCTCAAGCGGCGCAAGGCAATCGGATGCCTTGGATTTTCCTTAAGAACAATCTGGTAACACTGCTCAGCCGCCTTAAATTGTCCGAGGCGAAACAAAACAGACCCCAAATTATTGTAAATTTCATAATAGCGTCCCTGGCTTTCCTCAATGGCTTTCGCAAAATGTGCATAGGCCTTTGGCCATTCACCTCTAAAATAATGAAAAAGGCCTAGCATATGATCTCTCATGGGAAAATTCTGTCTTCTAATGAGACCGGTCAGAAAACGCGCGAAAGCGCCTTGTCTGTGGTCTCCGAAAAGACCGGGCAGAGACAAAGATTCCGGCCGCGGTACGGCAGGCGGTGTTAGTGTTTGATCGAGTCCGGGGTCTATATAACGCTCGGTCCCTGAATGACTGCGAACGAAAATGACAGCTTTATAATCCACATAAGCCAGCCGCCAGGCAGAATCACGACTCAATAAAACCAGTAGTTCTGGATTTAGGCCATAAGGGAAAATGATCCAGCAAATTTTCCAGTGCGTCACACATTTTTCCAATTCCCGCCGCCACTGTTGCTTATCAGGCCTCGGTCGCAAACAATGCTCATATTCCTTGTAAAATTCCTCTCCGGCAACCTCCAGGCGGCCGTCTATGAATGTTCTTTGACCGGTAGCCCACATCAGCCATCCGCCGAAATTTAGATGATTGAGAACAGGCCCTTTGATTCCGGCCCGGTTGACATAGTTCATCGCTTCAACAGGCAGAACGTTTCGGTTCCACTCCCACCCAAAACGCTCAAGGCGGCGAGTTGATAAGTAGTAGGCGTTAGTGACTATGGAAGCTTCCATCCCGATTGTTATTACTATCAAAATTGAAATCAGCATGATACTTATCTGCCGGTATCTTTTACGCAGTCTAAAAAAACGCAACCCTTCGCATAATGGCGTTCCGTAAACAATCAAAGGCAGACATGCTACGATTAGAAACGGGATGCCACGCATCATCTTGGCTGATAAATAAAAAAAAGGCAGGAATAAAATCACAGACCAGTATTTGCGTTCAAAAAAAAGCCGCAGTGCGGCAATAAAGGACAGGCCAAACAGAATAAAAAATGGAACAAGGACCGTGTAGGGGTAAAAAGGAAACTGCAAGGTAAGCTGATCACCGACAGTAAAAGGGGATATCAATTCAGTAATATTTTGGCTGAACAGACTGCTGGCACGCATCACAGCCAATAACTTGAAGGGGAAAAGTACGCCGCGGAAATGATAGGGATTGACTATGGTAATTATAACCGAAACGATGCCCCACATGAGGAGCTTTGTATCAAGCCGACGGCGATTAATGGACAATCCTATGAAGAAACATCCGATTGCCAGCCAGCCCAGCACGAACCCGCTGTGGCAATTTACCCAAAGAAGCAGAATTAGCGGGAGCACCCATAATGGTGGATCAAAGCCTTCTGCGTGGCGATGCAGAATGTATAA
>CAZVRN010000274.1:0-4664 GCA_964629485.1 uncultured Thermodesulfobacteriota bacterium
CCGTGCTCTCCTAAGACTCTTGCCCTTCAGCCGAACTCATTGCCGGGCACAAATATAAGCCCTTAAAATGATGATAATATTCCTGCAAGTTAAGTTCTGGCTTCCCGTAATTTCACCAAATTTAAGCTATAAATGTGAACTTAAGTCAAATCCTGGACGCCATATTAACACCAGCTCAATATTTGATAAAGATAAAATACCCTTAAATTGGTGGTTTAAGCTTAGATCAAAGTTTGCAGATGTTTTTCGATCTCGTTTTTTGGAAGTGCACCAATTGTTTTGTTCACCAGCTGACCGTTTTTGAAAAAAAGCATGGTGGGAATACTCTGAATACCGAACTTGGAGGCAGTTACAGGATTTTCATCCACATTTAACTTGGCGATTTTGACTCGACCGGTATAGTCTGAAGCCAGTTGCTCTAAAACCGGCGCTACCATACGGCATGGGCCGCACCATGGAGCCCAGCAATCAAGTAAAACCGGGCCGTTGTAAGAAAGGACCTCTTCCTGAAAAGTATTGTCTGTTATATCAACGGGATGTGCATCCATGGACCCTAGAGGTAAGCGCTCATGACATTTCCCGCATACAGGTTGGTCGCCCAATCGATTTTTTGGAATTCGGTTTTTTGCCCCGCATTTATTACATCTTATGATAATACTGTTTTGATCCATTGCTTTTTCTCCTTGATTTAGCCGCCTCTATCCGTAATTCAGGCAAACTAATTGGGATATTTATATTAAAAAATAACAATTGACCGGCTGATTTCAATGGCTCGTCAGTCGTTTAAAAAAATAAATAGGCCGCTTGAGAATCAGTAATCTTGTTAAAATAGAGGAAGGCAAAAAGATTAGCCCGCAGGAATATTAACAATATTCCAAGGGCTTAATTCTGAGGTTAATAATCAGTTCAGCTCAAGACTGAAGGTTTTAAGAAGTTTCGAACTGCCCCACACTTAATGTGGGCTGGTTCAGACAGTTAATTTTTTAGGTGCGCAAACCGTGTCTTAAATCCACAAAGCCTGCTGGCTTTCTTGCTCGTTGGAGTACTCTTTTTCTATCACCGACTTGAGTTCTTTTAGCTCCTGGTAAAGACTCGCGACTTGACGGCCGTATTCTGTTTTTGGTCTGGTCTTGATATAATGCTTTAAAATATACTTGTCCTTTAAAACTCTCTCGCAAATATAAATAAGTTTTTTAAAAACCGGTTCATAGTAAGCTATGATAATATCTTGATTTTCAAGTAAAAAATTGATCAAATTCTCTAATAAAGCCTGGTATTTTACCCTGGTTTTCTTGACAAACAGCAGCTCAAGCCGGTGGACAGCATTGGCTTGTTTAATATAAGCCATCTTGGCGATGACTTGTCGGTGAATATCGCGGTCTGTTCTGAAGTGAGATGCCATATCCAGGTTCAGAACGTAGGAATCCACGATTTTTTCTGCTGTTTCCAGGAAGGCGGGGGAGGCCCCGATGAGTCGGCGTTGGTGCTTTGTCAACCACGCCAAGAGGAATTTTAGGCGGTCTTCATGTTTGGCTGTCCCTTCTATAATCTCGTTTCCCTGATAAACAATACGCCCTGTATATTCACCGCGAACAATATCATTGAGTCTGAGCAGTAAATCCTCGCGGGCTTGAAGAACATTAAGCCAGGGGAAACGCTCTCCTGTCCGTGGATGAATCAGTTCTTGGTGCTCAAGAGATAAAGCGCGTTCTTCGATTACATTATTTTTGTGATAACGGTGCTGCTGGTAAACAGTCCTCAGTACCACTACCTGACGTTCAGGATCAATAAAATAGCCTTCATCCATCAATTGTTGAATAAGTTTATTGGAGTTTATATTTAATCTTACCAGGGCCACCTTCTCCACAACGGGATATTGGCTTTTCCCCACGGGGTGATAGAGTGAGGTGATGACCCGGTCCGATTGACCCAATACCTTGATCAGGAATCGTTCTTTGCGGCGACTCAGTTCGCGGGCGAAAAGCGCGGCGGAGGTTCGTCTTTCCGATGAGATGGGAAAGCCGTAAAGTTCCATCAGGAATTGGTAAACCATAAGACGGTTCGCCTGGTATAGCCTATTGTCCCTAATTTTAAATTTACCGATCCGCCTTCCAAAAGATTTGATTTCCGTATCTAAGTTTGAGGGAAAAGAACCGAATACGCCCAGCAATCGAAACGTGTTGTCCTCATGGCGAGCAATTACATGAGCTCGATCCATATGGAAGATAAATTCGAGTACAGCCGGATAATTTGAAAGCAGGGTCAGATCACTGTCACCCAGCCGCAAGTCAAAATCCAGGTGAAACTCACGCGGCAAACGAGATTTGAAAATTGATTTATTCAAGTCGGAGTGATGAGGATTTTTTCCGGTCAGGGTAATTGTATCGGAGAGTTTGTCGGAGTGAAGCAGTTCAAATTGAAATTGTTCTGCTTGATAATCCAACGGACGATCAAAAGCTATAAGGCTGAATCTTGGTAACTGGTTGTATTCAAAGAAATTATTTTCAAAAGACGGTAGAAGCTCACGCGGCTCGATGAGTGGATAATCAGGTCCATAGACGCGAAGAAGTGCTTGCGAGATATGAATATAATCCAGGATCTCTTTGAGAACAGAAAATTCTGTTATTTCAACATCGCCGCGTAAATACTCGGCCAGATGTCGACTTTGGATTTTAGCTCGATTGAAGTGATCCAGTAGCATCGAAGACCGCGAATTGGTGGATTTTCTTGAATAATAAAATAACAACCAGGACTAGTCAAGGAAAGACATTCTAACTGTCCATAAAATCTGCATTTTCATGGATTTGCTCTTTGTATTCAATTTTATGAAATTTTTTTTCATATTGTTACTGGGTTCAATGTTACCGATCGCCCGGGGACACACTCGCCTGTATCAGACAAGATCTATCGAAAGAAGCAACCCGTCTTGATTCTGCCTTTCAGGTATGCTGTGCTTTCTTTTCTTTTTCTCCAATTTGTGATAAGTTACAGAAACTTTTAACTTGACAATATGAGGCGTTTGGCTAAAGTTACTGGTTTACATTGGTGGAACGAGAAACGTGGAATTTAATATCAGAGTTACAGATATCCCAGTTACCGGACAGGACTTTTTTTGTGAGCTGAGCCCACGGGAGACTGAGGCTCGGTTAAACAGTATACCGGGGGATCATCTCTGTTTTTCCGCGCCCATGAAGGCCAAACTTAAATTAGAACGCACCGGGAAACGCGTTCTTGTGAAAGGCTCGGTTTCAGCCGCACTTCATCTTGTTTGTTCTCTCTGCCTTGAAGAAATGGACGTGTCAATCTCTGAGGATATTTTTTCAGCTTTTTCCCCTATCGCTGACACACGTTATGAAGGGAGGGTATCTGATCAGGATTTGGTTGAAGAATACTACGAGGAAGAAGAAATAAACCTGTGGCCGCTTATCCAGGAGCATCTGTTTCTGGGGATACCCGTCAAACCAATATGCCGTGCGGATTGCAAAGGCCTTTGTCCGGTCTGCGGCCAGAATCTTAATATAAAGCCTTGTGGCTGCTCATTGTCTGCCGGGCATCCCGGATTTATCAAGCTGAAGCAGCTTCGAGATAGCTTGCCGAGAAAATAGGTTTCTAAGGAGTAATAATGCCGGTACCAAAACGCAGAAAATCAAAGAGTAAAAGCCGGATGCGGCGAACGCATTATGGGCAAACACCACCAATTTTGGTGCATTGCTCGCAATGTGATGAATTAAAATTACCCCATCATGTCTGCCCCAATTGTGGCACGTACCGCGGGCGGCAGGTCATCGAATTAACTGAAAAGTAGTTTCCTGAATATTGCGGTGCATAAGTTACTGGAAAGGCAGTTCTTATAGGGAGAGGCCCATTTGTGAGAATCGCAGTGGACGCCATGGGAGGGGATCAGGCTCCTGAAGTGGTTGTTAAAGGCAGCGTTGAAGCTGTGCGCGAATTCGATCTTTCTGTGATTCTGGTTGGCGACGAAACAGCCCTGCGCAGAGAACTGGCCCGGACCGGTACAGCCAGTAGCCGGATCACCATTAAACATTGCACTCAGGCGGTGGCTATGGATGAATCACCTATTGAGGTCTTGAGGCACAAAAAGGATGCGTCCGTCCGAGTAGCCTTTGATTTGGTCAGGTCCGGGGAAGCCGGAGCGGCGGTTAGTGCCGGTAATTCCGGAGCGACACTGGCCGTAGCCACTGTTGTTCTGGGGAGAATGAATGGGATAGAACGCCCTGGAGTGGCCGGCATTCTTCCTTCCGTCAGAGATCAGATTATCATTATTGACGTAGGAGCCAACTTGGACTGCAAGCCTTCGTTCCTGCTTCAGTTCGGGGTTATGGCGCATGCTTACGCCAATGCTATTTTAAAGATTGAAAAACCCCGAGTGGCTTTGCTGTCTATCGGTGAGGAGGATTCAAAGGGCAATGTTCTGGTCCGCCGGACGCATGACTTGTTAAAAAAAAGCACGCTTAATTTTATAGGAAACATAGAAGGACGCGATCTCTTTTCGGGTCAGGCCGATATCGTTGTTTGTGATGGCTTTGTGGGTAATGTAGTCCTGAAACTTTCAGAAGGCTTGACCGAGATTATTTCCGGGATGCTTCAGGATGAACTCAACCACGGCCCCTGGCCGTGGATGGATGTCATGATTTTACGTAACC
>CAZVRN010000275.1:0-1353 GCA_964629485.1 uncultured Thermodesulfobacteriota bacterium
TGCCCGGGTCATCCTCCCTTCCGGTCAAAATCTGGCGCACGAACTGGTCAGGGCCGGCATGGCCTGGTGGTACCGGCGATACGCTCCGCAAGATCATGTCCTGGCCCGTCTTGAGGCCGAAGCGCGAAAAGAAAAACTGGGACTCTGGCGGCAGCCGAACCCTGAGCCACCCTGGAATTTCAGGCACAGGCAGTAAAAATTCAAAAAGAAATAAAAATTAACCGGGCCGGGCCACCGTAAAACAGAACCCTAACCCCCTCAAGCCATATTCAGCTAATGTTTTGATCTCTTCATGTAATCGGCGTACTCCGTCATGGCATGGATGGCTTTGACCGCCCGCTCCGGGGTGGGATAGACAGGGATGCCGCTTTTTACGCATTTTGCCATGCCTTCCACCATGGCCGTGGAGTGACCGGGGACAAGGACAATCGGCTTTGTAGACCGATCCATCAGGTCGAGCACGCCCTTGATAAAAAGCTCGTCCGTCAGGTCCTGGTACAGGGCGACCAGAAGGACATCCCAGACCTTTACCAGGATCTCGATGCAGCCGAGCCAGAATTCCCTGGTCCCTCTGGCCGGTGCCCATGCTATATCCACTGGATTCGACATGCCGCTGGTGGGAGGTATCTTGCCCTTAATGAAATTCATGAATTCCTGCTGGACTTTCTCCGGGACGGGCGAGACCTCGAGGCCCAAGGGCTCACAGGTGTCAGCCGCGGCCGCGCCGCCTCCGCCGGATTCCACCAGGACGCCGATACGCCTGCCTTTGGGGAGATATGGCGCGCAAAAGGCGATCAAGAAATCATGAAGCTCCGTTAAACTCCCGGCCCTGAGGACGCCCACCTGCTTGAGCGCGGCGTCGGTCACATTGGAGGAGCCCGCGAGTGAAGCGGTGTGAGAGGCCACGGCCCGGGCTCCGGCCACGCTTGTGCCGGATTTCCAGATCACGATGGGTTTTGTTTCAGACACGCGCTTTGCTTTTTCAAGCAGGCCTCGGCCGTCTTTGATTCCTTCCTGGTAGAAGCCGATCACGCGCGTACCGGGGTCCTGGCCGAAATAATCCATGTAGTCCAATATGTTCAAATCAGCCTGGTTTCCCGAGCTGATAACGCCGCTGAAGCGCATGCCGCGCTGGGTGCCCCACAGCACAGTGTTTTCACAGACCCAGCCGCTCTGGCCGCTGAATCCGACCGGGCCGGGATCAAAGGGCAGTTCATACCGGGCCACAATGGTGTTCAGCTTCACGTGCGGACAGAACAGCCCCATGCAGTTGGGACCAACCACACGCACGCCGCCTTCCCGGGCGATATTCATCACCCTGGCCTCCAGGTCCCTGCCCAGCGAGCCGACCTC
>CAZVRN010000275.1:1363-4662 GCA_964629485.1 uncultured Thermodesulfobacteriota bacterium
GCCATGCACTACTACGAACTTGACCCCTTTTTGCACGCACTGCTTCATGGCTTCCTCGGTGGCCGCGGCCGGGATAGTCAGGAGGGCCAGGTCAATCTCATCGGGAACATCGAGCACGCTTGGAAACGCCTTCATTCCCATGATTTCGCCGGCCTTGAGGTGAATGGGATAAAGCTTCCCGGTGAATCCATCATCAAGAAAGGACCTGATGAACCTGCCGCCGATTTTGGTTTGGTCGGCCGACGCGCCCACGACGGCCACGGATTCCGGCTTAAGCAACGGATCAAGGCTTCCCTGTGTCATACCATCTCCTTTCGCATCAACACATATTCCAGTCGATTTTTTGCCGCTCACTATACCATTTTTTGCTTGAGTGTCATAGGTTTTCCAACCTTGAAAAAATCAGGCTTTATCCAACAAATCACCTTGGGTTAAGGCGCAGAATGCGCATCTTTTAAAGAGAATTTATTTTTCTTGACATCTTCAAAGCGATGGATTACAAATGGCCTTGTTTTAATTTTGTTATTAAAACAATAAGTTATTTATAAAATGAACCCGGAACCGGAATCAAACAAACACTGGAAACACTCGTCCTGGAAATTTTTTCCGCCGGATATTTCCATCAAGCCGATATGTGCTCCATGGCCCCAAAAGACGGCGCCGGCATGACCCCGGCCCTGGCTGGCGGGTTTTCAGGCGAGGAACGCCGGGGTCTCTTCTTCCGCGAGTAAAGACCCGGCCAAAACAATCAGAATAAGAAAGAAGCAAAGAGAGGAATGAAATATGCCTGACAGCAAGCTCATTGAAACTGAAGTTGCCAGTGATCTGGTTCCGGGTCCGGTTGAATTCGCCGTTCTTTTGCCGCCTGGCTACGAGGAATCCGAAGAAGAATTCCCCCTGCTTTTTTTCCTGCACGGAGGAAACGGCAGCCGTGAGTTCCTCCGCCAGATGAGCCCCTTGATTGAACGCCTCTGGGAGCAGGGCCGTTTACCCGGCATGGTTGTGGTGACACCGAGCGCAACACGGTCATTTTACATGGATTATCGAGATGGTTCCCAGAAATGGGAGCAATTCATTATGACCGAATTTCTTCAGCATCTGCGCCAGGGATATAAGGTCCGCACCGACCGCCGGGGGACTCTCCTTTTCGGTATTTCCATGGGCGGCCTGGGCGCTTTGCGCATGGGGTTTAAATATCCCGACGTCTTTGGCGGCCTGGCCGCGATTGAACCGGGCATTGAACCGGCCCTGGAGTTTAAGGATATTGAAATAAGGGACCGCTTCTATCGTTCGGATGAGTTGTTCGAGACCATCTTCGGTAAACCTGTGGACGAGGAATACTGGGCCGCGAACCATCCGGCCAACATTGCCGTAAAAAACGCCGAAAAAATTAAATCATCAAACCTTGGCGTTTATCTGGAATGCGGTGATGAGGATTTTTTCTATCTTTACCGGGGCGCGGAGTTCCTGCACCGCATTCTCTGGGAGCATGGCATCCCTCACGAATATCATCTGGTGCGCGGCGGCGATCATCTGGGCCGGACCGTGGGACCGCGGTCCGAGGAGGGGCTGGAGTTTCTGAGCAGGGTCGTTAACCCGCCGCCGGAAAGCGACCCGGCCGTGGAAACCCTTAAAAAGATGCTCGGCCCCTTAAAGAAGCGTTTTTCGTTGGAACCGTGAGATTCGCCGTCCTGGGCGCGGATATGTGGGTATATAAGGCTTTCCGGCTTACGCCGGCTTTTTATCCGCGGTACACCCCGATTTTTTTAAACCTCGAAAATATTAAAGAAGACCTTTCAAGAACCAATAATTTTGTTGAAATCATGGAAGGCAACCATGAATTCAGCTAAAGGACAAAATTCTTAGGATGTCTTAAGGGGGAGTTACGTTGATGAGGGTGCATATGCATTTACGGTTTTGGGCTTGGACGATTTCTATAACCTTGATTGCCGGGGTCTGTATGGTCGGTCCGGCTTTCGGTGGTTCCTCTGAGGGGGAAGTTTCGTCCCACCAGTTAATGCACGATGGAATTCTGAGGGACTATTACGTATATGTACCGGCCGGCTTCAGCAGGGAACAGGCGAGTCCGGTCGTGTTTGTCCTTCATGGCGGAACCGGTTCGGCTGATCGTATGCTCACGGTTCAGGCTCGGGATTTCATGAGCCTCTCTGACCGAGAGGGCTTTATTTTGGTTTACCCGAATGGTTATCCTGACCAGGAAGGGAGCGCCCGGCATCACTGGAACGACGGGCGGAAGAAATCACGATGGCGGGCGCACCAAAAGAATGTTGACGACGTCGGCTTTTTTTCGGCCATGATTGACCGCCTGGTCAAGGAATACAACGCCGACCCCAAAAGAATTTATGTGACCGGCATATCAAACGGCGGGCTGATGTCATACCGCCTTGGCTGTGAGCTGTCGGACAGGATTGCAGCTATCGCCGCCGTTGCCGCGAACCTGACGCCGGAAATTTCCGAGCTCCCGTCCAAAGGGCCGATTTCAGTATTGATCATGAACGGCACCCAGGACCCGCTGATGATCTATGAAGGCGGAGAGATTACGGGCTTCAGGGGAGTTCGCCTCGGTAAAATACTCTCCACCGCTGAAACCGTACGGTTCTGGCTGGACCGCAGCGCCTGCCACGGAACACCTCAAATTACCATGGAACCGGACCGGGACCCGAAAGATGGCACCCGGGTCCGCCGGGAAGCCTATGGCCCGTGTCGGGAAGAAAACGAGGTCGTTCTGTACACCATTTTAGGTGGTGGGCATACCTGGCCGGGCGGGGTCCCGTATCTTCATCAGAGCCTTATCGGAAAGGTCAGCCGCGACATTGACGCTAGTCGGATAATCTGGGAGTTTTTTAAACGGCACAAAAAGCAATAATGCCTTTTTGTCGCGCGGCTGTGAACCGCTTAGTCCGCCAGAAAGCTTTCCAAAGCGCGGTCTCTTGTTTCATTCGGCCTTAAGATGATGGTGTAGTGGTTGGTCCCTTCCACGTCCACGTACCTGGCCTTTGGCATCTCCCGAACCATCCTTTCGGCTGCCTCTGCGGGAAGCAGATAATCGTCCTTGGCCAGCAGCCCCTCGGTGGCCCTCAGGATCAGCGTTGGGCTTGTGATTTTCGGGTATAACTCGGCCACGTCCAACAGGGAGTTGTTGAGGATTTCTTCCTGGATATGGCCCGGCTGCACTCGCGATCGAACCCCGCCTTCCACTTTCTCGATTTCGTATTTAGTCGATCCTGAAAAACATGGTAACTTTTTGATTTAATTGTAAAAGTTGTACGATTTTGCTT
>CAZVRN010000276.1:0-4642 GCA_964629485.1 uncultured Thermodesulfobacteriota bacterium
CCTCATCCAGCTTCTCCTTTTGGGACGGGTCCTTGGCCAGGGCCCAGGGCGCCTGCTGATCAATGAATTTATTGGCCTGATTTATATATCCCCACGCGGTCACAAGCGCTTTATGAAAGGCCAACTCTCTAAAAAATTCGGAATATTCTTGAGCAGCCCTGCGTCCCGCCGCCCGCAACTCGCCCCCTTCTTCCCGAAGGCGCGGCGCCTCCGGTATCAGACCCCGGTTGAATTTTCGAACCATGGTCAGGCTGCGTTGACAGAGGTTGCCCAAATCATTAGCCAGGTCCGCGTTAATCCGGTTCACCAGGGCTTCCTCTGAAAAATCTGAATCAAGGCCGAAGACCATGTCCCTGAGAAGGAAGTAACGAAAGGCATCCAGCCCGTACACATCTTTCATGGCCATGGCCTCGACCACGTTCCCGACCGTTTTGGACATCTTGCTTTGTCCGATTTTCCAATAGCCGTGAACATTGAGGTGCTGATAAACAGGCAGCCCGGCGCTTTTGAGCATAATCGGCCAGAAGATGCCATGGGGTTTGAGGATGTCCTTGGCCACCAGATGCTGAGCGACCGGCCAGAAGCGTTTATAGAGTTCACCGTCCGGGAAACCCAGGGCCGAAACATAATTGATCAACGCATCGAACCAGACATAGGTCACATAACGATCGTCAAACGGCAAAGGAATTCCCCAGTTCAAACGCGACTTGGGCCTGGAAATACAGAGATCTTCCAATGGTTCTTTAAGAAAAGCAAGGACTTCATTCCGGTAGCGTTCAGGCCGGATAAAACCCGGATGGCTCTTTATATGATCAATAAGCCAATCCTGGTATTTGCTCATGGCAAAGAAGTAGTTCTCTTCCTCAATAAAGACGGGCGGCTTCTGGTGGTCGGGGCAGAGGCCGTCAACCAGTTCTTTTTCAGTGTAAAAACGCTCACACCCAAAGCAGTAATACCCGCCGTACCGGCCGAAGTAGATGTCGCCGGCCTCATTGACCCGGTTTAGTATTTCGCGAACCACCTTGATGTGCCTTTCCTCAGTGGTCCTGATGAAATCATCGTTTGAAATATCAAGCTCCGGCCAGATCGCCTTGAAGAGTCCGGAAATCTCATCCGCAAATTGTTGAGGATGTATGCCTCTTTCCTGAGCGGCTTGAAAAATTTTATCGCCGTGCTCGTCGGTGCCGGTCAGGAAATAGGTTTCATAACCCATGATTTCGTGAAACCGTTTCAGGGCGTCCCCGACAATGGTGGTATAAGCGTGTCCGAGGTGAGGTTTTGCGTTCACATAATATATGGGAGTGGTGACGTAATATCTAGGTTTCATGCTCTTAGCTCCAGTATATAAATTTAAGAAGAACCCCTTTCATTCTGATCAACAGGGATTAGATCCGCCGGGGTTATCTCTATTTCTCTACCCTCAGCTAAAACGACCGTACACTTGCGGGCCATGATATTCTGGCGGATGACTTTGCCCGGGCCGAATTTGGTCATGACACGTTTGCCTATCTTGGGCAGCCCCTTCTTCTGCTCCTGATAGGTTTTATATTCAAAGTTCAAACAGCACATCAGGCGTCCGCAAAGTCCGGAAATCTTGGCCGGATTCAGAGAAAGGTTCTGCTCCTTGGCCATCTTGACCGAGACGGGATCAAAAGTATTTAAAAAGGCGGCGCAGCAGAGTTCCCGGCCGCAGCAGCCCAGTCCGCCGACCATTTTTGCCTCGTGGCGAACCCCGATCTGGCGCATCTCGATACGCGTCCGGAACTTGGCTACCAGGTCCTTGACCAGTTCCCGGAAATCGACCCGTCCGTCAGCGGTATAGTAAAAAATAATCTTCGAGCCATCAAACAGAACCTCGGTACTGACCAGCTTCATTACCATATTCCTGGCCTTAATCTGCTTCAGGCAGAAATCAAAAGCCACTTCTTCCAGTTCGAGATTCTTTTCATGCTGCATCAGGTCTTCCTTATTGGCCATGCGAAAGACCTTCTTCAGGTCGCGGTGTATATCCGGATTCAAGACCGAGGGTGAGGCAACGACTTCGCCCAGGCCGAAACCCTGCTCTGTCTTGACTATGACCCGGTCGCCCTTATGGATGACAAAATGACCGGTGGCGAAAAAGTACATCGGCCTGTTTTGACGAAAACGGACGGCAATGACCTTATTCATTTATCCCTCCTGTATTTCGAACAGGTTCAGCATCAAATTCTCCATAACGAGTTCGGGCCGGGCCATCCGGCTCAGGGCGTCCTCGGCTTTATCTATTTCCTTAAGGGCGTTTAAAAATCTCTCCGGTCCACGGTTCCCTTTAAGCCGGTTATTAAGCTCATCCCAAAGGTCGCTGTTTACCACCCGGCGCGTATCGCCGTGACAGGCTAAAATCATCAAGTCCCGATACCAAAACCTGAGCATATCAAAAGTCAAATCCCGTTCATCTTCACTCCCGGTCAAAATTTCAGCCCAGTCAAGAGCGGCAAGGTAGCCTCCGGAATCAAACTGTTTCAATCGTTCAAGCGTCTTTCGACGCAACTCCCAAATATCTCGTGTTTCAAGTTCGGCCACCCGGCCGAGGCACCCGCCTGAAAGCGACGCCAGAAGTCGGGCTTTGACGCCGGTCAGTCCCCGTTCGCGCTCCAGCCAGCCCTCGATCAATTCCCCGGGCAGGGGAGCCAGGCCGAGGCGAAGACAGCGCGAAACTACTGTGGGCAGAAGGTCCGCCTCTTCCGGCGCGGTCAAAATAATCAAGCTGGCCGGCGGAGGCTCTTCCAGGGTCTTAAGCAGGGCGTTGGCCGAGGTTTCATTCATCTTTTGGGCTTCACGCACCAGAAAAACCTTGGTCCGGCCTTCAAAGGGCCGAAAAGAAACCTGGCCCCGCAGTTCACGGACGCGCTCAACCTTAATAACCTGACTGCGTCCCTCCGGCTCAATCTCCACCACGTCCGGATGAACGCCCCGTTTGATCTTGTCGCAGGCCGGGCAGGTCCCGCAAGCCTCGCCTGCCTCGGGGCGCTCACAGTTAACCGCCTGAGCCAGGGCCAGGGCAAAAGTGTGTTTGCCGACACCGGCAGGTCCGGTAATAAGCAAAGCGTGAGGCAGCCGCCCTCTGGCCAGCATGGCCCGCGCCATTTTTATCGGTCGTTCATGTCCTATTATCTGGTCGAATCCCATCCTGGCACCCACATCCTGACACGTATCCCGGCCCGCGTGTGAAAAGCCGCTGTTATAATTCCTCTTTCCCGTCTTCCAGAAAACTCATCTGGTCAGGGTCCTCAGACCGCTCGAACTCCTTTTCCGCCGCTGTCTGCTCTTCCATGTTTTCGAACGGGTAAACATCAAGGTCCGGCCTGAAGAAATATCTTTCCAGGAGGCGGTTATAGTCGGTCCAGCCGTTTTCCCGGGAATGGCGCTTAAGAAAGCCATTGATGCCATTAAGCTTAGCGTCCAGGTCATCCAAGGCGTAAAGAGCCAGCGCTTCCAATATTTTTGGTTTTTTCGGGGAACCAAACTCATATTCCCCGTGATGACTGGCGATCATATGCTTGAGCAGCCGGGCCAGGTCCTCTGGAAACTCTGCGCGGGCAGCCAGTTTTTTTTCAAGAATCTCCAGCCCGATGATAACATGCCCCAGGAGCCGGCCTTCGGTGGTATAATCCCCGCCCGCTTCCATGTCAAACTCCCGAACCTTGCCCAAGTCATGGATAACGGCCCCGGTCAAGAGCAGGTCCCTGTTCAGTACGGGATAAAGCCGGGCCACGGCGTCTGCGGCCCTGACCACGGCGAGCGTATGCTCCAGCAGCCCGGCGATATAAGCGTGATGGAATCTTTTGGCGGCCGGGGCCTGTTTGAACCGCTTCATCAGTTCTTCGTCATTTAATATATCTTCCAGAAGTCCTTTAAGGTGCGGGTCCGCGATGCTCCGGACCAGATTCAGGAGTTCCTTAAACATCTCCCGGGGATCAAACGGGGACGCGGGCAGGAGCAAAGCCAGGTCCACGTCATCCATGCTCAGCTTCACGGCCTGGGTGATTTTGAGCTGCATCTGGCCCTGGAAAGATTCGCCCACTCCCCGTATCTGAGCCAGATCGCCGTCATGAAACAGTTCGAAGAATTGCTCGGCGTCTTCCCAGACCCTGGCTTCGATGCGGCCGGTGCGGTCTTTAAGCTTCAGGCCGACATAGGGCCGCCCGCTTTTTGTCTGCCCGAGGCGAACTCCCTCCAGGAGAAAAGGTGCGTCAACCTCCAGGCCTTCTTTTATGTCCTTGATAAATATTTTTTCCGTTTTCAAACCGAAACCCCGCGTTCTACTGAAATGAGGGAAAAAATCTGCCACAGGCGCGCATGGTTGTCAAGGAAACCGCCTCAACATGATCAGTATCCCAAGGGCCTGCCCCAAAGGGATTTTTTAGAAACATTACACTAAAAAACGATAAATTTACAGTTCTTTATCCGTGATGGGGGCTTAATTTTTCCTTCACTAACAAAAGACCCTCTCCGAAAACGCTTCGAAGAGGGCCTTTTTTTAAACGGGCTTAAGCCCGTGTTGAGCGTGATCAGGAGAGTACCTTTTTGAACTCTTCCGTCATAACTGGCACCGCGTCAAAGAGGTCGGCCACGATGCCATAATCAGCCTTCTGGAAAATCG
>CAZVRN010000277.1:0-4623 GCA_964629485.1 uncultured Thermodesulfobacteriota bacterium
GGAGCGGCTGCCGAAAGAGCCGGCCCTTGCCGGGATCAGTGACATGGAAGAGGCCAACAGGTACATAGCCGAAATATACCTGCCGGACTGTAATGAAGAATTCGCGGCCGCGCCGCCGGAAGCCGGAGATGTCTTTGTTCCCCGGGCCGGCGGCGACCCTGACCACATCCTCTGTGGCACTATACCCGAACGGTTAATAATGACAATTGCCTGAGTTTTGAAGGCCGCAGCCTTAAGATTCCGCCGGACAAATACCGTTGCCATTACCTCGGGGTGAAAGTACGGGTTCACCGTTACCCTGACGGCCGGCCCGGGACCCAGGGCCGACCGAGCTGACGAGCTTAAAACCTGAGAGGATGAGACGAGAAACAGCGGTATAACTGCCAGTTATGCAGTATTGACGGGCTCCGGTTCTGAGTCGCCCTTACGGTCCGTAAGTTGCGGCGCTTCTATATCTCGCCAGGCCGCCGGGCCCTCTTCACTGTCTCACTCGGGGTCTGCGAAGTTTGGGGCCCGCTTTTGAAGGTTGGACTGGACAGCCTCGACCTGATTCGGTTTACCGATGAGCGTTTTTTGCAGTTCCTCCTCCATGCGCAGACCGTCTTTAAGGCTGACCAGCCTGGAGGCGTTCAACAGCTTTTTAGCCGCGCGAATGGCGTCCGGGGATTTGGCCGCTATTTCCCGGGCCAGAGCCATTGCGGATTCATAAGGATTGTCGCTGAGGTGTGTGGCCAGTCCCAATTCCACGGCCTCGGCGCCTGAAATGGTCCGGCCGGTAAAGGTCAGCTCCTTGACAACATCCAGGGGAACAAGATGTCTCAGTGTCTGGGTCCCGCTCATGTCTGGCACAAGGCCCCACTTGATTTCCATGACAGACATCTTGGCCTCCGGGGTGATAAACCGAATGTCAGCCCCCATGGCGATTTGAAGCCCGCCGCCGTAGGCAAATCCGTGAATGGCCGCGATAACCGGCACAGGCAGCTCCGTCCAGACATAAGCCGCCCGCTGGGCCATGTTGGCCGGACTGCCCGGGTCCTTTTGGCCAATGTTTACGGCCAGGCGATCCCGGTTCGGGTCGGCCATGGCCTGAAAACTCGTAAAATCAAGCCCGGCGCAAAAGGCCCGTCCCTCGCCGGACAGGACCACGGCCCGGAGGGAACGATTTTCAGCCAACTCCAGGCCCGCCCTGGTCAGGCCTTCGAACATGGCTGAATCAATGGCGTTCAGTTTGTCCGGCCTATTCATGCGCACATCGGCCACGCCGTCAGAGATTGAAATAGTTACACGTTCAGGCATAAGTTACTCCTTTTCGAAATTTCTGCAAAACTTCGTGCTTTAGCTGACCGCCCCGCGCGGGCCGTTTCCCTGCACGGGCGGTCAGCCGAACCCGGTTCAAATAATCAAGCTCACCTCATTTTTTTGGCCTTGGAAAGGTATTGGTCCAGGTTTTTCTTGATTTCCAGCTTATTGAATTTTCCCACGCTTGTTTTGGGGATCTCATTGGTAATCAAGATATAATCCGGAAGCATCCACTTTGTAATCTTGCCTTTTCCCACGCCTTCCTCTTCAAGGTACTTTAAAATATCTTCCTCGGTTTGGGTGGCCCCGGGCGCGAGGGTTACCATGGCCATGGGTCTCTGCCCCCACTTCTCATCCGGCACGCCGAAGTAGGTGGCCTCCAGGACGAAGTCAGCCGTAGCGGTCAGGTTTTCCAGGAGCACTGTCGGAACCATTTCCGCCCCGCTCCTGATCATATCCGAAACCCTGTCCGCGATGGTGATATATCCTTCTTCGTCAACCTTGGCCACGTCCCCGGTGTGGAACCACCCGTCGCGCCATACTTCGGCGGTCTTTTCCGGGTTTTTAAAATACCGCTCCATGACCCAAGGACCCCTGATCACAATCTCCCCGATGGTCTCGTTGTCATGAGGCACCTCGTTGCCCTGTTCGTCAACCACCCTTACGTCAAGACCCGGGATGGGCAGGCCGGTTTTGACCTGGAGCTTCTCCAGTTCCTCTTTGGGCAGGTGACTCATGGTTTTCTTGGTGAAGGCCACGATGGTCGCCGGGGCGGTCTCGGTCATGCCGTACCCAGAGGACGCCGTGAACCCCGGGATCATCTTTTCCGCCTTGGTTTTGAGGCCCAGGGGCAAAGCCGCGCCTCCGACCCCGACGCTCTTCAGACTGCTCAAGTCATACTTGTCCAGGTCCGGATATTCGATGATCATGGCCAGGATGGTCGGGACCAGCGCAGTACTGGTCACCTTTTCGGTTTGAACCAGATCGCAGAAGCCTTCCACGGTGAACATGCCCGGCAGGACCAGCTTGTTGGCCGCAAAGACGGCGCTGTAAGGCATGCCCCAGGCATGAATATGAAACAGGGGAACATTAAACAGCGGAACCTCGGCCTCGCCGAGGCGTGTAATGGACGGGTCTGTCACAAAATTATACATTGTATTCGTGTGAAGTATCATCAGGTAGAGGGCCCTGTGGGTGAACATGACGCCCTTGGGCAGTCCCGTGGTGCCCGTAGTGTAGCAGAGGGTGGCGTAGGTATCCTCGTGAAAGATGGGCCATTCGAAGTCCGGTGTTTGTTCATTGATAAGCTCGTCATAGGTGTAAAGGTTTTCTATCTTGGTTTCGGGCCTTCCCGGCTTGTCGGAGATGTACACGAATTTTTCAACGGTATCCTTGATGTTATCGTAGATGCCTTCCACCAGGGGCAGGAACATATCGTCAAAGAATATAATCTTATCTTCGGCGTGATTGATGGTGTAGGTGATGTGCTCCAGGGAAAGCCTCATGTTGATCGGATGCAAAACAGCGCCGATACAGGAGACCGCATAGTAAAGCTCCAGGTGATAGTGATGCGTCAGGGCGATTGTGGCGACCCGGTCGCCCGGCTCATCCGGCTTGCCCGGTTTCACGCCCAGAGCCAGGAGCGCTTTGGCCAGGCGGCATGTCCGCTGGTACCACTCAAGCCAGGTGAACCTGAAATATTCACCTGTTTGCGGGTTTCTGTAAACCACTCCTATTTCATTGGGATACAAGTTCACCGGCCTTTTCATGAAGGTTGTCAAGAGTAACGGGTAATTTTTACTGTACTCAGGATAAGTCTTGAATTCCATTTTTTTCCCCCTTTTTAAATTTTTTTACCAAAATGGCCTAAAAACCGAACAACCTTTCACGCTTTTCGAAAAAAAGCGCCAGGCGCAAGGGGAGACCCTTGGGAAAGGGTATCCGCCAGTCTCAGGAAACGATGAATTTTGTTGGAAACAATTACGTGAGTCGAATTAATTTCCTTTTTTCGCGTTTTAACCAGATATTTTTTTGAAAATCTAAAAGAAAATCCGAAATGAGACCTAAATTAAGAACTTCGTCCTTTAGCTGAATTCATTGTCAGCTTTTTACAATTTCAACAAAATTATCGGTTCTTAAAGAGTCTCGAAATATTAAATCAGTTATGAAAAATAATCGTAGAAAAAAATTATTTGTGTGTCAAATGAAAACATCGGTTTAAACCTGTTCGGCAATAAAGACTGAAAGGTGGAAGGCATTTCAGGTCCGATTTTCTCGTCAACCAAAGAGGGCAGAGAGAATTCTCCCTGCCCTCGGAGCGGGACACAGGATTGATCAGGGTGAGTCAAAAATTCTTCAAAGTATCACGGGTGCCCGTCCTTGAACCACATGGGATGCGAATACCAGTATCCCTGCCTGCCTTTCAGGAAAAGTTTGGTGTTCCAGCCCATGACGCATTTGCGGTACGCGACCGCGGTCATGTCCCACCAGAGCCAGGCGTCCTCGTAATCGTTATACAGCACCTTTTCCAGTTCAAAATAAATCTTCTGCCTCTTTTTAATGTCTATTTCCTTTCGACCGGCCTTGATGAGGGCAATGGCCTCCTTGTTGTTGCTTCGCCCGTAGTTAAAACCGCCCGAAGGCATATAAAGCCCGGTGGCCATGAGATCCGGGTCCCAGATCCAGCCCCATCCGCCCGCGGCGAAATCATACTCCAGATTCTTCATGCGATCCGAGATGGCAGCCGGTTCCAGGAGGTCCACTTTCCAGGTGATGCCCACCTGGGCCAGCATGCTTTTGATGGCTTCGGTGACGTTCGTGGAGCCGGTGGTGTTGCCCATGTATCCTGTTATGGTCAGTCCGTTTGAATAACCTGCTTGGGCCAGGAGTTTTTTCGACAGCTCCGGGTCATACTTGACCGGTTTGAGTGCCGGGTTGTGAGCCCAGTGGTCGCCCGGGTACATGCAGGAGGCGATGCGGGCCAGGCCGAACTGGGTGCCAGCGATGAGGGCCCTTCGATCTATGGCGTGGGAGATGGCCTTGCGCACCCGGATGTCTTTGCACGGGCCCTTGGCCAGGTTGAACCGCATGGCCGCGACGTGATTCTGCGGGTAAACGTAGACCTTCAGGCTGGGGTCGTCCTTGGCCAAGGCATACTGAGACCTGTCGAGGACCATCCCGTCTATCTTCCCGGCCCTTAAGCTTGCCAACCGGACAGAGGGGTCAGGAATAACCGTAACGATGATTCCGTCAAAATAAGGTATGTCCGGATGACCGAGGCTGGGTCCCGGCCACCAGTTCGGGTTTCTTTTCAGCTTGACAAAG
>CAZVRN010000278.1:0-4621 GCA_964629485.1 uncultured Thermodesulfobacteriota bacterium
TTTTCAGCGCCTCACCCCTGCCACCGGCCCGGCGGCGCCCAAGGCGAACAAGATAGCCGGCGAGTAGTCATGCTTTGATTTTTATTGTTAAACCTGTATCGGGCCAAGTAGGTAAGTTCAGGAGTGAAAACTCCACGGGATACTCGAAAAATCACATGCTTGAAAATAAAAAGGGGAACCTCTTAAAAACCAGTAGTTTTGTTGAAATCGTGAAAAGCGGCTATGAGTCAGCTAAAGGACGAAATTCTTAAGAGATATCCAAAGGAGAAATTGTGAGCGACACCTATTATTTCCCTCCGGAAAAGCTGCGCCAGGCAGTCTGCGACCTTTTTCTGGCCAGTGGTTCGCCGCAGGAGGAAGCTGATCTGGTAAGCGGACGGCTGCTTAAGGCGGACCTCACCGGTCATCCATCGCATGGAATTATTCGTGTGCCAATGTATCTGCGAATGATGCGCGCCGATTTAATCAAACCCGGGGCTGAACCAAGCCTCCTGCTGGATCACGGCTCTATCGCCGTTGTCAATGGAAACTATTCCTACGGACAGGTGGGCGCGGAAAAGGCCATGAGCGAAGCCATTGAACGGGCCCGCACACATGGTGTCGCGGCGGTGGGCGTTATTAATCTCGGTCATATCGGGCGGCTCGCGGATTACGCTGTTTCAGCCGCCCGGGCCAACTGTATCGGGATGGTCTACACCACCTGCGGCGGGGCCGCTTCGCTGGTCGCCCCTTTCGAAGGCTGCGCGCGTCGCATGGCCACAAATCCCATGGCCGTGGCCTTCCCCAGCGACCGGGAATATCCTGTCGTGCTGGATATGGCCACCAGTGTCTTTGCTGAAGGCAAACTCAGGGTCATGATCGCCGCAAACAAACCGGCTCCGGAAGATGCCCTGCTTGACAAGGAAGGCCGTCCGACCACCAACCCCGCTGATTTTTATGACGGCGGGACTCTTTTGCCTCTCGGCGGAAAACAGGGGTACAAGGGCTACCTCCTTAATTTTATGGTCGAAGTCCTGGGGGGCCTTCTGACGAACGGCGGTTTTCTCGGCAAGGAAGAAAATGCCAAATTCAGCAACGACTCCCTGATGATCGTCATTGACGTGGAGAAGTTTCAAGACCCGGCTCAATTTAAGACGGACCTGGAAAGGCTGATCAAGTATCTCAAGGAATCTCCTGTCAGCCAAGGCAAGGAAGTGCTTTACCCGGGCGAGGTGGAGGCTCGCAAGGAAGCTGAATTACTCAAAAGCGGGGTTCCCCTGGCCGCCGGAACCGTGGAAAGAATTCAGAAAGAAATGGACCGGTACAACGTATCCATTAATCTTGCCGATTTGGGAAAGACCAGCCCCCTGCACTGAAAAAGGCAGGCCCCCGGCTTCTCAACTCAGGACTTCTGCTTGGCGGAGGTCCTTTTTTAATGCACTTGCGGGTTAATTGTTCACCTTCCGCGATTTAGATCAAGACACTAATTTTGAGGTAATCTCTGAATTAACGCCAAAAAAAGAAGATTTCGATCTTGAATTTTTAAAAATAATGTTTATTGATTTAAACAAAATCCGTTTAGGATTTTTAAAGTCAGGGGTGCGTGAGAATTAAGCCATATTTCCCTTTACATGTAAAGTTCCTCTATGGTAAAGGCTTCTTCTAACGACATGTCTTTTTTACAAACAAAAAAATTGAATGGGTAATTTTGGAGCCGGCATGATTGAAGTTGATCATATTTCTAAATTTTTTGGATCGGTCCCGGCGGTTCAGGATGTAGCGTTTCAGGTTAGTAAGGGAGAAATTTTGGGTTTCCTCGGACCGAACGGCGCCGGGAAAACAACAACGATGCGCATCCTGACGGGATTTTTTCCGCCTACCAGTGGTTCCGCCCGGATCGGAGGTTTGGATGTTTTTGAGGATTCTCTGGCGGTTCGCCGCAAGATAGGTTACATGCCGGAAAATGTGCCTTTGTACAAAGAAATGTTCGTCCAGGATTATTTAGGTTTCGTCGGCGAAGTCAAGGGCCTGTACGGACAGCAGCGTAAAAGGGCCGTGGCTCAGGTTGCTGAAGCCTGCGGACTCGAACCGGTTATGAAACGATCCATAAAAAACATTTCCAAAGGGTTTCGCCAGCGGGTGGGCCTGGCGCAGGCCCTGCTGGGGGACCCGGAACTGCTTATCCTGGACGAGCCCACAATCGGCCTGGACCCCAAACAGATTTCCGACATCCGAAAGCTGATCAAAAGTTATGCCGGAGAAAAAACCATCATTCTTTCCACCCATATCCTGCCTGAAGTGTCCATGACCTGTGAGCGGGTGGTCATCATTAACAAGGGGCAGGTGGTGGCTGAAGACCGCCCGGAAAATTTGAGCGCCGAGCTTTCCGGAACAGCCCGGGTGAAGATTAAAAGCGGAGGACCTCCTGATGAGGTTCGCCGAAAGTTGGCCGCTGTGCCAGGTGTTCTGAACATTGGAGAGGGGGATGATCACCAAACTTTCATAATCGAAGCGGAACCCGGGGAAAGTATTCCGCCGCGCCTGGCTTCGGCTGTCGTAGAGGCCGGATGGGACCTTTACGAACTGACCACACTCACCGCGACCTTGGAGGATGTTTTTATTAACCTGGTGACCCAGGAAAACGAAGAAGCCCTGATCGGCAAAAGGAAGGATGTTTCGGATGCGTAATTTCTGGGCTGTTTTCAAACGCGAACTCAAGGTTTATTTCACTTCTCCCATAGCTTATGCCGTCATGATTATTTTTCTGGCCATGGCCGGATATTTTTTTTACACCGGCATGTCTTACTACTCCATGTTGAGCTTTCAGGCCGCTCAGAACCCCCAGATCTACAAAGTGAACCTTTCGGAGGTTGTCATGAACCCGCTTTTCGGAAACGTAAGCGTGGTCATGCTTTTAATGATACCGGCTCTGACGATGCGTCTTTTTGCCGAGGAAAAGAAAACCGGGACCTATGAACTGCTGTTCACTTATCCCCTCAGGGACGTGGAGGTGCTTTTGGGGAAGTACTTTGCAGCCATGACAGTTTTTACCGTCATGGTCGGCTTGACCGGCGGGTACCTGGTTATCCTCCTTTTTTTCGGAAAAAGCATCCCGGACGTGACCCTGTCCGGTTATCTGGGGCTCTTTCTTATGGGCGCGGCTTTCATGGCCCTGGGTATATTGGTCTCGGCCATGACGGAAAATCAGATTGTAGCTTCCGTAGTCAGTTTTGGCCTGCTTCTTATTCTCTGGCTGCTGGGCTGGACATCTTCCATGGTCGGCCCCGGCCTGGCCAAGGTTCTTGAATATCTTTCCTTGATCAAGCATTTTCAGAATTTTTCCCGGGGTCTCCTCGATACGGCTGACCTGGCTTATTACTTGTGTTTTATTTTTTTCTTCCTGTTCCTGACCCTGCGCATGCTGGAATCAAAGCGGTGGAGAGGCTGAAATGAAAAACATCACTCGTTACGCCGGATTAATCGCTGTTTTTCTCATACTGGTCGGATTGGCGGCTTACGCTCTTTTCCCGAAGCGCCTGATCGCCTATCTTATCCCCTGGGCCCTGGCCCTGGCCGGGCTGGTCGTGTACGCGGTCTTTAATTTAAAGGAAATCAGGGACTTCATCTTCAGCCGTCAAGCCAGGTACGGGGCTGGCTCCATCCTGTCCGTCGTCCTTGTGCTCGGAATTGTTGTCCTTATCTCAGTCATTACCGAACGGCCCAGCGCCCGCCTGGACCTCACCGAAAACAAGCGTTTCAGCCTGGCTCCTCAAACCGTCAAAGTGCTTAAAGACCTTATCGAACCGGTCAAGGCTTCGGCCTTTTTTCAGGCAAACAGCCCCGGCCAAAGGCGGGTGAAGAATATTTTTGAGCAGTATGCCCACGTATCGCCGAAATTTAAATACGAGATGGTGGACCCGGACCGGGAACCCGCGCGCGTAAAGGCCGACAAGGTCACGCGTAACGGAACCATTGTCGTTAAGGCTGCGGGGCGAAGTGAGCAGATTTTCAACCTCAATGAAGAACAGCTTACCAATACCATCATCCGGCTCACCCGGACGGAAAAGAAACGTATCTATTTCCTGGCGGGCCACGGTGAGAAGAACACTGATGAATTCGGACGGGAAGGTTACAGCACGGTTAAGAAAACCCTTGAAGACCAGAACTATGAAGTCAAAAAACTCAGCTTGATGCAGGTTGAGGATGCGCCCCTTGACGCCGCCGTCCTGGTAGTGGCCGGGCCGCAGAAAGACCTTTTCCCGAATGAAATGGAGGCTATTGAGCGGTACCTTAAGAAAGGCGGGAACGTGGTTTTCATGGTCGATCCTGAAACCTGCCCCAAGCTGGTCAAATTCCTGGCCAAGTTTGACGTCAAACTGGGTAACGACGTTATCATCGACCGGCTTAGTCGTATTTACGGCGCCAACTACACCATGCCGGTCATCCTGCAGTATACCCCTCACCCCATAACGAAAAATTTTACCCTTGCTTCCTTTTTCCCCCTGGCCAGGTCCGTTTCAGTCATGAAAAAGCAAATCAAAGGCGTGACGGTTACGAGTCTTGCTCAAACTTCGGGCAGCGCCTGGGGTGAAACCAACCTCGATGAGCTTCGGCGCGGCCGGGCCGGATACAAAAAGGGAGA
>CAZVRN010000279.1:0-4616 GCA_964629485.1 uncultured Thermodesulfobacteriota bacterium
TGACTCCTCAATACTTTAAGGCAAGTTGATAACCGGCATGGGTGGCGCTGTAAATATCAAGCACTTCAAGGGCATCACCAATGATCTCGATATTGGGCACTAATTTCCTGATTTCTTCACCCGGCCCGGCCGCTGGAAGCAGCCCCGAGGCAAGAATGACCGTATTGAACGGAAGCAGAGATAATCCCACCCCGTCCTGCTCCGCATCAACCCTTTCCGCCATGAAGGCCTTTACGGTCGTGTGCGGCATCAAAACCACGTTCTCCAAACCGGCTATTCTCTTAAGGATCAAGGTCCTGGTAATCATTTCCATGGCGCTCCCGATGGGATCCGTCCTCTTTGTGGCCACGACATGATAGCCCTCCTGGCCGAGCTTTTCCGCTATTTCCAACCCGACCCGACCAGCGCCGATTACCAAAACCCTGGGCCCGCGCACTGCTTTCTGGTTATGAAAATACTCCAGGGAAGTGAGGACATGCTGATCTTTCAGGCCTGAAATTTCCGGAATATTCTGAACGGCTCCAACAGCCCACACAAGCAGATCAGGCTGAATGGCTTTAACTAGACTCGCATCCAGGGTTTTACGGGTCTGGATAGATGCGTCACTCTCTTGCACGGCGCGCACCAATGAATCCAGAGTCTCCTTCATCCTTTCCTTGCCCGGGGCCTGCCAGGCGAAAGTAAATTGTCCTCCCCAATGATCTTCTTTTTCAGCCAGAGTCACCTTATGACCACGCCTGGACAAATACAGGGCTGCGCTCATTCCGGCCGGGCCTCCCCCAGCTATCAGGACCTTGAGAGGATGGCCGGTAGGCTTCAGCTCGGGCTGGCCGATTTCCGGATTGACGTTGCATCCCAGGCCCTGACCGCTTTTTACCCGGTGCAGGCACCCCTGCAGGCAGTAACCGCAACTGGTCGCCTTGCCATCCAGGCCTTCTTGCCACTTGGCCAGAAGATCAGGGTCTGCAATAAGAGGCCTGCCCAAGGCAACCAGGTCAGCAATACCCTGCTCAAACACATCATGTATCCTCTTCCGGTCCCCCATCCTTCCGGCTATAATAAGTGGGACCTTTGTATGTTCCCGCACCCAGGAGACGGCGTCCATTTGAGGCTTTTCCGGCAAAGACCCGTGGTGAAAATACCAGGGCGGGCTGAAACATGCGTTCCCCATGCCCACATGGATGGCATTGAATTTAAATTCGTCGGCCAGATTTAAAAAAGCCAGCAAGTCTTCCTGGGAAATACCAAACTCTATGGACATCTCATTCCCGGATATCCTGAGAATGCGCGGAATATCAGGCGCTCCTTTTCTGACGGCGGAAAAAATTTCTCTGGCAAAAAGCAACCGGTCACGCCCAAAGCGGTCGTCTCTTTGATTAATCTTACCATTTAAAAACTGGGAAACAAGGTACCCGTGACCCCCCTGAATCTCTATCAGGTCAAAGCCCGCTTCTTGAGCCTTCCGGGCGGCTGATTCGTAACCTGAAAGAATCGTTTTGATTTCCTGGCCGGTCAGGGCCGTGGATTCCTGGCCGCTGGAGGAACAGGTGATTGGAGAAGGGGCCTTGGGTTTGGTTTGAGTGGCCTTGGGATTCGCCGCCGCCCCGGCGTGATTTAAATGAAGGCAGGCCAGGCGATCCTGCCCATGGATCACGTCAGCAATTTTCTTCAGTTCTTTGGCGCTTTGAGGCAGGTGGACGCAAAGCTGTCTGGGATGCTCTTTTCCGTCAGGGGTTACCGAGACGGGTTCCAGGATTACCACGGCTGGTCCGTGCTTTGCGATTTGTTGATAAAATTGAAGCTGCCGCTCCGTGACCGTACCATCGGGGTTGCCATAGGCGAGTTTAACCGGTGGAAACACGAACCTGTTTACCAGATCAACATCACCCAGCCTGAATCTTTCAAACATGTTTTCCATGAATTCCCCCTTTTTAATAAAATATTTTATTTTTTCTACGAAAGCCCAGCTCCGACCGGCTAAGGCCATGCTTATATCTTGAAACCGCAGCAAGAAAACATCCTTTACCCTTTTACTCCCTGTTTTTCTCACTTTCATAAACCAGCGGGGTCAATAACGGGGCAATGTCTCCGGTTTTTTCGGCTTCCGGGGCGCGTCTTTTTATATAAATTTTCTCATATTCACCTGTATTGACGCTTCTTAACAGCTCATCATCTGAATTCTTCATAATCTGCTTTAAAACCGTTTTCGTTTCAAAATCATTTGACCATACCTCGAGAATTTGTCCATTCTCCATGGTGTCCAAGGCAGACCTCACCTTCAGCACGGACAGGGGGCTGAAATAGTCCCGGATATCCAAGATTTGATTATTACCGGCCATAAGCCTGCACTCAGTCAGGTCGCCCCATCTGACCATGCTCCTTAAGAAAGCCGTGAACGCATGTTAATCATCCCTGGTGAAGGCCATATTCGAGCCTCCGCACTGCCAGCAGCCCTGCTCTTTAAGGTTCTTCCCAGGGTCAACGCCTTTGTCGCAAAGCCAAGACACGCCCTCTTTGTCAAGGACAACTATCATGGGCCTGGCCGGGTTGTGAGGCACAATGTCGGAATAAGCCGAGAAATCATTTTTTTGATTTGTGGTTTCCATAAGTTCCTCCTTTTAAGCCTATATTTTTTTATCCGGCTTTGTTTTGATAGGGGGCAATTTTCGTACCAAGGAAGCGTGGTGATTTTTTTAAAAAAAATTTGTAAAAAATTTTTAGCAATTTCAATAAATTGGTAATGGGTTAAGTCTTGGTGTGGTCTGTATATGGTTTTAGCGAGGTCAATATTAAGTTAACATATGTCTTATTTCTTGACTTAAGTTAAGTTAAAGGTTAACATATGTAAAAGCCAGGGGAGCCGGAATGATCCTTAACGAACAATCAAGCTATATGATATCAGTCATCGATACCATGATGGACGGCCTTATGGTCGTTGATCCCAATGGAACAATCGTTTCCGTAAACCGGGCCATGGAGGTTCTGACAGGGTATTCTAAAAAGGAGTTAATCGGGCAAAACTGCTTCCTCCTGGAATGTGATATCTGTTTTCGTTTTTCGCGCGGGAAAAGCAGGAAACATTGCCTTCTTTTTAAAAGGGGAAAGTTTTTTAGAGAACGTTGCACCCTGAGGAAAAAAGACGGCTCTTTCCTGGTAGTCATGAAAAACGCCACCCTCCTAAAAGACAGCAGCGGGCAGGTTATCGGAGGTGTGGAGACGATTACGGACCTGACCGAGTTAGTGGAAAAAGACAAAAAAATCGCGCATTTTCAAAGCGCCTTCACCAAAAAAGATGGGCTGGCCGGCATTAAAGGAAAATCCCCTTCCATGCGGAAAGTCTTCGAACTGGTCAGGAACGCGGCTGAATCTGATTTCCCGGTAATCATCTACGGAGAGAGCGGTACCGGCAAGGAGAAAGTGGCCTCGGCCATTCATAAACTGGGAAAGCGCAGAAAAGGCCCCTTTGTGAAAGTCAACTGTGCGGCCCTGAGCGAATCTCTCCTGGAAAGCGAGCTTTTCGGGCATGTCAAAGGCGCCTTTACGGGCGCCGACCGGTTGAGAAAAGGGCGCTTTGAAGTGGCCCACCGGGGAGACATCTTTCTGGATGAAATTGGAGATATCCCGTTATCCACCCAGGTTAAGCTACTCCGTGTTTTGCAGGAAAAAGAAATTGAAAGGGTGGGCGACCAAACGCCTGTCCGAATCGACGTGCGCGTGATCTCCGCCACCCACAGGGACATTCAAGAGCTTATGGAAAAAAAGAAGTTCAGGCATGATCTCTTTTACCGGCTCAATGTAATTCCTATTTCCATCCCGCCCTTACGAGACCGGAAAGAAGACATCCCCCTGCTGGTCGAAACATTCATGACTGAACTGCGCGTAAAAACCCGTAAGCCGATCAATAAAATAAGCCGCGAGGCAATGGAAGCCATCCAGGCCTATGACTGGCCGGGAAACATCAGGGAACTAATAAACGCTCTGGAATACGCCTTTGTCCTTTGTTCCGAGGAAATGATTGATCTCTCTCATCTGCCTGATACGCTGATCTCATCCAGCACCAACGAAAAAAGGGAGGCCCTGCAGGAGCCTTTCCGTGAAAACGGTTCGGACCAAAAAGAGAAAATCATTGCGGCCCTCAGGCAGGCGCACGGCAAAAAAAATGAAGCGGCAAAGCTCCTTGGTATAAGCAGGCAAACCCTTTGGAAGAGAATCAAGAAATATCACATCGAGGTCAGAAAGACCATAACCGCGCTCTAAGTTCCCGACCGCACGGATAAGACATCTTAAGAACTTCGCCTTTTAACGGGTAGCCACGACAACTTTCTTGCCACGGTTGCGAAGCAACAGGAAGTAGGTTTAAGAAAATGATTCGACTGTCTCTCTTCTCCTTCGGACCCGGACAAACAAGTTGTCTGGTCCACCCGCCGATCCACATCCAGCCGTTATCTTTGTGGGCTTCGAGGAATAAGCGGCAGGCGTCGAACTGGACCTGGCAGGAGGTAAGGTCGGTGTCGGTATTGCTGGATTGGCGGGTATAGATGGCGCAGCGGGACGGCCCGCTCCTCATTTCACCTTGGCCGCGAGCCATTCCAGCGCTCCCGGGGTGGCCTTCCATG
>CAZVRN010000280.1:0-4608 GCA_964629485.1 uncultured Thermodesulfobacteriota bacterium
TCCGGCGTTAAGTTTTAGCAGTCGGGGAGGGGCGGGGTTTTTATTTTCACGCCACCAGGGCCTGTTCTTTGGCCAGGATTTGGTCATCGGTCGAGTGTTGTAGGGTGATGGCTTTTCCGGGGCACTCGGAGACGCAGATGCCGCAGCCGTGGCAGAGGGCTGGTTCAATCTCGGCGTAGCCGTGAGACCCGATATGCGGCACATCATAAGGGCAGGTGCGGACGCAGGTCAGGCAGGCCGCGCATTTGCCCGGGTCCACAACGGCCACCACGCCGCCGACCTCGATGGATGCCTTGGCCAGCACGATGGCGGCCCTGGCCGCGGCCGCCTTGGCCTGGGCGATGGATTCTTCCAGGAATTTGGGGCCGTGCGCCAGGCCGGCCAGGAAGAAGCCGTTGCTGGCGAAATCCACGGGCCGCAGTTTCAGGTGAGCCTCCATGAAAAAGCCGTCCGCGTCCGGCGGAATCTTCAGGGTCTCGGTCAGGACCGGGGCGTCTTTTTGCGGCCTGACCGCGGCCGAGAGCACCAGCCGGTCGGCCCTGAGCATGATCGGTTCTCTCAGTATCTGGTCAAAGACGGTGATTTCGAGGCCGTCATTCCCGGCAGCGACTTCGGGCGGCTGGTCCGGGTCGAAGCGGATGAAACGAACGCCCCTGTCCCTCGCTTCGCGGTAGTAAAGCTCCTTGAGGGAGAAGGTGCGCATGTCCCGAAAGAGGATCGTGACCTCGGTTTCGGGGCTTATTTCCTTGATCCTGAGCGCGTTGGCCACGGCCGCGGAGCAGCAGATGCGGCTGCAGTAGGGATGCTTTTCATCTCTGGAGCCCACGCACTGGATCATGACCACGTCTTTCACTCCGCCAAGGGCCTTCTCGTCCCGGTAGAGGGCTTCGTGGAGGGAAAGCTGTGTCAGGACGCGTTCGTCCTGCCCGGCCAGGTACTCGGTCGGCTCGTATTCGCGGCCGCCGGTAGCCACGATCAGGGCGCCGTGTTGCACGGTTTCGGACCGGTCCCCGCTTTTCAATTTGGAGACGAACTGGCCCATGTGGCCGGTGGTTGAGGCCACTTCGGCCTCAAGGTGCACCTTGATGAGTTTATGGGCCAGGACCTTCTCTTTCAGTGCGGCCAGGTAGGCGGGCACGTCAAAGCCTTCCAGGGTCCGGGTCAGCCGGCGGGCCATGCCCCCCAGCTCGTCCGTCTTCTCAACCAGGTGCGCCGCAAAGCCCTGTTCAGCCAGGTTCAGGGCCGCGGTCATCCCGGCCACGCCCCCGCCGATAACCAGGGCCGACTGCTGCACGTCCACCGGAAGCTTGTGCAGCGGCCTGAGCAGGGCCGCCCGGGCCACGGACATGCGGATGAGGTCCTTGGCCTTGGCCGTGGCGGCCTCATGGTCATGAGCGTGCACCCAGGAGCACTGGTCCCTGATATTGGCCATCTCGAAAAGATAGGGATTCAGCCCGGCCTGGCGCAGGGTCTGCTGGAAGAGGGCCTCGTGAGTCCGGGGCGAACAGGAGGCCACCACGACCCGGTTCAGGTTGTGTTCCCTGATCAGATTCGCGATCTTGTCGTGCGAGTCCGTGGCGCAGGCGAAAAGCAGGTTCTCGGCATACTCGACATAAGGCAGGTCCCGGGCGTATTCCACCGCGCCGGGCACATCCACCACCCCGGCGATGTTGGTCCCGCAGTGGCAGATAAAAACACCGATCCGGGGAGTCTCGCCGGAAACATCACGCTCGGCAGGCACCTCGGGCAACATGACCTCGGCGCCACGCGCCTTCGACAAAACAGCCGCCGCCTCGGCCGCCGCACCGCTGGCCTGCATGACCGTGTCCGGGATGTCACGCGGCGCCTGAATGGTTCCGCAGACAAACACCCCGGCCCGGTTGGTCAGCAGGGGGTTGAGATCATTAAAGGCGCTGAAACCAAACCGGTCCGTCTTCACCCCCGCGGCTTCCGCAAGCTCACCGGAGGCCGCGCCGGGCTTCATGCCCAGGGAAAGGATGACCATGTCAAAACTCTCCCTGACCTCACGGTCAGCCTCGTCCAGGTACTCGATTTCGAGGTTGCCCGTGGACGGATCCTCCAAAACGCGGGAGATCATGGAACGCACGTAGCGCACGCCACGCTCGTTTTTGGCCCGCTCGTAGTAACGGTCAAACCCCTTGCCCTGGGCCCGGATGTCCATGAAAAAAATGGCCGCGTCCAGACCCTCCATGTGCTCCTTGGCCAGAAGGGCCTGCTTGGTGGCGTACATGCAGCAGACGTAAGAGCAGTAGTCGCGGCCCAGGGACGGGTCCCGCGAACCAACGCACTGAATCCAGGCCACACGCTTCGGCTCCTCGTTGTCCGAGGGCCGCCGGACCTGGCCCGAACTGGGGCCGCTGGCCGACAGAAGACGCTCGAACTCCAGGCTGGTCAGCACGTTGGCGTAACGGCCGTAACCAAGCTCCGGGCGAATATCTCCGGGCACCAGATCAAATCCCGGCGCTAAAATGACCGCCCCGACCCTGAGGGTCAGGACGCGCTCCTGCTGGTCGAAATCAATGGCCTCGTTCTGGCAAAACTTCTCGCAGGCCCGGCACCGGCCCTTGGCAAAGTAGATGCAGTTCTCCTTGTCAATCGAGTAAACCAGCGGAACCGCCTGCGGATAACGCAAGTAAACCGCCTTGCGCTTGGAAAGTCCCTGGTTGAACTCGTTCGGAACATTCTTCGGACATTTCTCGGCGCAGATGCCGCAGCCCACGCACTTGGCCGGGTCGACGTAACGCGGCTCCTGGACCACCTTCGCCTCAAAACGACCCGGCTCACCCTTAAGCTCTCTCAGCCGGGCCAGCGTCAGAATCTCAACGTTATTGTGGCGGGCAATCTCAACCAGCTTCGGCGATAACATGCAGGTCGAACAATCGTTGGTCGGAAAGGTCTTGTCCAGCATGGACATCCGCCCCCCGATCGAGGGCGCGCTTTCAACCAGATATACGTAAAACCCCTGATCCGCCAGGTCCAGCGCGGACTGGATCCCGGCAATGCCTCCGCCGACCACCAGCACGGCCCCGGACAGCCCGCTGTTCTTCTTCTCTCTTCTCTCAGTCATAAGCGTTCCTGGTTCTTAAAGCAGGTTAAGCCCGGCCAGCAGGGCCGCGGGGCTGGTCATGTGACGCCTGAACCATTGAGGCGCCTTTTTATGGCCCAGAGCCAGACCAATGAGCTCGGTAAAGTAAAAAACAGGAAGATAAATTTCCCGGCCCATCCCGGCCGCGATCTCTGCCTGGTACAGGTCCAGGTTGGCCTGGCACATCTGGCAGCCCGTGACAAAACAGTTGGCCCCGGCCTCAATGGCCCGCCGGTACAAATCCCCCACCATCTTGTGAAGAATGTCCGGCCGGGCAATGGAGTGCGAAGCCCCGCAGCAGTCCGTCTTGAAAGACCAGTCCCTGACCTCCGCACCCAGGGCCGACATGAGATTATCCAGACCCATGGGGTTCTCGGGACTTGGATGGCCTGTTATCTTGGGCGGCCTCTGCCCCTGACAGCCGTAATAGCAGACCGGCTTGAGACCCTTAAGCTCAACAACCCTCTTCTCCCGGGCCCGAATAATCATCTCCTCACCGGTCAGGTAAGTGTTCAGCTCAACAACTTCAACCTGCTCATAATCCGTGCCCAGCCTGGCAATCTCCTTCGTCACCAGGCTCTGGTCCTCGATCAGTTCCGCCTGAGCCGTCTTGAGTCGGTTGTAACAAAGAGCGCAAGGCACCACCACCGGCTGCGGACGACCCAGACTCAAACCCAGATTCCGCGCCCCAAGATTCAACGCGATACGGTGACTCAAACTGTGACCCGACGTGGCCCCGCAACAGTTCCAGTCCGGAAGCTCCACCAGATCAATCCCCAGAAGATCGGCCGCCGCTTCTATGGATTCTTCATAGTCCCTGGCCGTGCCCATTAAAGAACAGCCCGGATAATAACTGACCTCCGTCACAACAGCTTCCCCTCTTCACGAAATAACTCCTTGAGCCACTTCCGGTCCTTGACCCTCTCCGGCAAAAGCCTTAAACGACCTCGCCTCAACATGGCCAGACCCAACCGCGCATCCTTGACCGCCTTCTGAAAACTCATGAAATCTCCACTCTTGAGCATCTGCCGCGTCATCAGCGATGCCTCGAATATCCGGCCACGAACCCTGATCTCCCTTAAAAAAATCCGGTGAAAATCAAGCACACGCTTCTGACGCACCGCACGACCCTCAACAGCTACCGCCTCCTTGAGATAGTCCATCAGCCGCGGCAGGTCCACGTCATTGGGACAACGCGTCACACAGGTCTGACAGGATGAACATACCCAGATCGTCTCGCAATCCTTCAGACGCTCCGCCTGACCCAACTGAACCAGACGAACCACCTGGTACGGATGCAGGTCCATGGCAAACCGCACCGGACAACCGTTGCTGCACTTCTTGCACCCGTAACAGGCCGAAACATTGACCCCGCTCTCAGACTGAACCTCCTTTAAAAAATCAACATCGGGACGGATAGCCGCCAAAATACCATCACCCCCTATAACTCCCAACAACGAAACTTTATCTCCAAACTCTAAACCCAATATGAAAACTCCCTT
>CAZVRN010000281.1:0-4594 GCA_964629485.1 uncultured Thermodesulfobacteriota bacterium
GATGAGGGTATGAAGGCGGTGCTGAAATTTTTGGATTCGTGGACCCCGGAAAACAGCGAGAAACTAGAACACTGGGATGAAATAGCAGGGATGAATGTTGTTTTTCAGCTTGATGGCGAAATGCGGTATATCCATGAGAGGCCAAAGATTCATGAAATATGGAAAGAATACGTTACAGAACAAGGTTCGAAAGTTTTCGCTACCTGCCTGGTAAGCGGAGAGAAGTCACCGATCGCAAGGCTGCACCCAGATATCAAAGGAATTCAGGGAGCGCAAACTAAAGGGGCCGCTTTGGTTTCTTTTAACCTTAACGCCTTTCTTTCATATGGCAAGGATCAAAATTTTAATGCGCCTGTAAGCGAAAAAATTGCTTTTTCCTACACAACTGCTCTCAATTATCTTTTAAACGTAAACAGCCGACAGAAAATTCGAATCGGAGATACTACCACCGTCTTTTGGACGGAAAAGACCTCACCCCTTGAATCATTCATGGGACACCTGCTGAACTTTGATGAAGATCAGAAAACAGAGAATGCCGGTCAGCTCCAGCAAATCCGCCTGTTTCTGGAAGCGGTCCGTGACGGGAAACATCCGACAAATATTGACCCCGAAATAAAATTTTTCATATTAGGCCTCTCACCCAATGCCGGCCGTCTTTCCGTGCGGTTCTGGCATGTCAGCACGGTGGGCGACATCAGCGCCAAAATCGGGCAGCATTATAAAGACCTTTCCATTGAGAAAAGTTATGAGAACGACCCCGAATTCCCGGGTGTATGGCGGCTCTTGAGAGAGACAGCGGCGCAGAGAAAAACCGAAAATATCTCCCCACAACTCATTGGAGCTATGATGCGCGCGATTTTAACGGGCGCTGCTTATCCACAATCCTTGCTGGTTAGCGTTATCAATCGTCTCAGGGCGGACCAGACAGTGAACTTTTTGCGTGCCGCCTTGATCAAGGCGCACCTGGTCAGAAAATTTCGTATAAACAACTATTACCCCATGGAGGTAGGTATGACTTTGAATCAAGAAACGACAAACGTAGCCTACAGGCTGGGCAGGCTTTTCGCCGCCCTTGAGAAGGCCCAGATGGACGCCGTGCCCGGGGCCGGCTCCACCATCAAGGACCGCTTTTACGGAACTGCTTCCGCGAGCCCGCGCATCGTGTTTCCGCAACTAATCAGGCTGGCTCAGCACCACATTAAAAAAGCCGAGTATGGTTTTATGAGCGACAAATTGATTGAAGAAATCATGCAGGGCATTCAGGAGTTTCCGACTCACTTGAGCTTGGATGATCAAGGACTGTTCGCTCTGGGTTACTACCATCAGAGACGAGCCATTTTTACGAAAACGGAAGAAACTACAGAAGATAAAAAGGAGGATTGAGCATGAGTGAGGCTATTCAAAATCGTTATGAGTTCGTCTACATTTTTGACGTGGAAAACGGCAATCCCAATGGAGACCCGGACGCGGGCAACATGCCCCGGCTTGACCCGGAAACGAGCTTCGGGCTGGTAACCGACGTCTGCCTTAAACGAAAAATTCGCAACTATGTAGAGATAGCGAAAAATGAACAGGAACGCTTTAGAATTTATGTAAAAGAAAAAGCAGTGCTCAATCAATTTCATGGAGAGGCTTACGACAACAACCCGGAGATTGAGCGGCCAGCCGCTAAAAAACTCCCCAAGAAAAAAGAGGAAGCGGACCGGATAACCAGATGGATGTGCAATAATTTTTATGACATTCGCGCTTTTGGCGCGGTCATGACCACGGAAGTCAACTGCGGGCAGGTCCGAGGCCCGGTGCAACTGAATTTTTCTAAAAGCATTGAGCCTATAGCGCCGCTGGAAGTCAGTATAACCCGCATGGCAGTGACTAACGAAAAAGACCTGGAAAAAAAACGAACCATGGGAAACAAACATATTGTTCCTTACGGCCTGTATCGCGGAGAAGGATATATTTCCGCGCACCTGGCCCAGAAAACAGGATTTTCACAGGATGACCTTGAATTACTATGGGAAGCGCTCACGAATATGTTTGAACACGATCACTCGGCGGCGCGGGGCAAGATGAACGCGCGAAAACTGATTGTCTTCAAGCATGACAGCCTTCTGGGCAACGCGCCTGCGCATAAACTCTTTGACCTGGTCAGGATAGAACGTGCCACCGATGAAAACAAACCCGCCCGGTCTTTTATGGATTATCAGATTTCAATAGATCAGGCCAATTTGCCCGGCGGGGTGACCCTGGAAGAAAAAATTTAAGAATACACCATGTATACCCAGGACGACCTGCTTCCGATCTCGGGGCTCCAGCATCTTGTGTTTTGCGAGCGGCAGTGCGCTTTAATCCATGTGGAGATGCTCTGGAAGGAGAATCGGCTGACCGCTGAAGGCAGAATAGTGCATGAGCGGGTTCACTCCAAGGATCAGGAAGCCAGAAAAAACATCCGTTTCCGGTTCGGTCTTCCATTAAGATCTCTCCGGCTGGGATTAATCGGCCAGGCGGATTTGGTCGAATTCCATAAGGCCGATCCGTCCCATGTGAAAAGGGCCGGGCCGTTCCCTGAACCCACGTATCAAATAAACAGGAGGCCTGGCAAGAAAAATAGCGGGAAGATATGGCGGCCGTTTCCGGTTGAATACAAGAGAGGCAGGCCCAAATCCCATCAGGCCGACCGAATTCAGTTATGCGCCCAGGCCCTGTGCCTGGAAGAAATGCTGGAAACCGAGGTGCCTCGCGGAATGCTCTATTACGGCAAAACACGTCGCCGCGAAGAGGTTGTTTTTGATAATGTCCTGAGACAAGAAACAGAAGAGGCGGCCAGGCGATTCCATGAGCTGGTCGTCTCCGGGAAAACGCCCAAAGCGAGTTACACCAAAAAGTGCGACGCCTGCTCATTGATTGATCTTTGCCTGCCTAAGGCCCTGTCTGGAGGCAGGTCAATCAAGCGTTATCTTTTAAATACATTGAGGGACCAATGAAAAGACACTTGAACACGCTTTTTGTGACCACACAGGGCGCGTACCTCTCCAAGGAAGGAGAGACGGTTTTGGTCAAAGACGGCAAAAAGACCCTTGTGCGCATTCCAATCCACACAATCGGGGGCATAGTATGCTTCGGGCAAATAAGCTTAAGTCCCTTTTTAATGGGATTTTGCGCGGAAAACGACGTGACTGTCAGCTTCCTGACTGAAAACGGACGCTTCCTGGCCAAGGTGCAGGGGCCGGTTTCTGGCAACGTATTGTTGAGGCGAGAGCAGTACCGCCGGGCCGACGACCAGGCCGCTGCCTCTTCAATCGCGAAAGCCGTTTTGACAGGCAAGTTGGCCAACTGCCGCACCGTGCTTCAGCGGGCTTTAAGGGACCACCCCGAAACCGCAAGCACCGGGGCTCTTCAATATGCCTTGAAACACATTGGCCTGAACATCGAACGGCTGCAGTCAGACATATCGCTGGATGTTCTTCGCGGAATTGAGGGCGAATCAGCGCATTGCTATTTCAATGTTTTCGACCATCTGATTACTTCTCAAAAAAATCATTTTATTTTTCATGAGCGAAACCGGCGTCCGCCGCTGGACAGGGTGAACTGCCTGCTGTCCTTTCTTTATACCCTTGTCCTGCATGATGTCCGGTCCGCTTTAGAGTCAACCGGGCTGGACCCGGCCGTCGGCTTTTTGCACAGGGACCGACCCGGCCGGCCCGGGCTGGCCCTGGATATGATGGAGGAGTTCAGGCCTTTCCTGGCCGACCGCCTGGTACTCTCGCTGATCAATATGAATCAAGTCCGCGGAAAAGGATTCAAGACCATGGAATCCGGGGCAGTAATGATGGATGACGACACGAGGAAAACGGTTCTGGTCGCTTACCAGAAACGCAAACAAGCGGAAATCGTGCATCCCTTTCTGCGGGAAAAGGTTTCGATTGGATTGCTGTTTCACCTTCAGGCCCTTTTGTTGAGCCGCCATTTACGAGGCGATCTGGACGGTTATCCTCCTTTCATCTGGAAGTGAGGTCTGTTTTGTTGGTATTAATCAGTTATGATGTTTCTACCGTTACCAAAGAGGGGCGGCGGCGTTTGCGCAGAGTGGCCAAGGTTTGCAAGGATTTCGGGCAAAGGGTACAGTATTCGGTATTTGAGTGCCTTGTCGACCCGGCTCAATGGACATCTTTGCGCCAAAGACTGATTGATGAAATTGATCAACAGGAAGACAGCTTGCGGCTTTATTTTTTGGGCTCGAATTGGAAACGCCGGGTGGAGCATATAGGGGCCAAGAAACCGGTGGACCAGGAGGGGCCACTGATTGTATAAAGCCGCCCGCGACCCCCAAGTTCCCTTGATTTGCCCGGGGTATTCGCGGAGCGTATAACTTATTGTAATAAATATATTTCTAAGTAAGCTCTTTGATAATTGAATATTATTAAAGTGGTTTGAGGCCGGGTTCGCGGAACCGGCTGAATAATCTTAAAAATTTCAAGGTATTAAAGATAGTAAGTCGCCCCCCGTGCGGGGGCGTGGATTGAAACATTTTTTAAAAAAAAACATCTTGCCGAACAAAAAGTCGCCCCCCGTGCGGGGGCGTGGATTGAAACAGTGG
>CAZVRN010000282.1:0-934 GCA_964629485.1 uncultured Thermodesulfobacteriota bacterium
CGCATAAGTCTTTCAAGGAGGATTGAATATAATGATAGATTTTGAAATCGCACCAAATGTCAAAGAAGCGTTAAAGGTGGCGCGTGAACATAATATTAATGTCATCAGGAAACTTTCTCGTTATTACGACGAATATGAGCATGAGCATGAAGATATAAAGGAAGCCAAGGAAATTAACGAAGGCAGTCTCGCCATTATGGCTAAAATGGCTCCAAAACCAGGCGAGAAGGCTCCGCGGGATTCAGCAATAAACGGGATTATCATTGCTGAAGAACGGGCCTGGGGGGATCCCGGCCTTACCCTGGGTGCTTCCACGAGCGGTTTGGGAAACGCCGCCATAGGCGCGGTGGCTACTGAGGAGCAGAAAAAACGTTTCGGGAACAAATACGCCTCCATGGCCATCACAGAACCGGGATGCGGTTCAGATACCGCCGCCATTACCACCACGGCCAGGCTTGACGAGAAGACAAACGAGTGGGTCATAAACGGGGAAAAGATATTTATTACCGGAGGGGCCCGGAGCGAACTGGTGGTTATTTGGGCCACTTTGGACCGGAGTATGGGCCGGGCCGCGATCAAGAGCTTTGTGGTTGAAAAAGGTACGCCTGGCATGACCCTGACTAAACTCGAAAACAAGCTTGGCATTCGGGCTTCTGACACGGCGGCCATTGTTTTTGAGGATTGTCGTATTCCTTATGATAATATTTTAGGTAGTCCGGAAATAAAACCCAAAAAGACGACCGCGTCCGGTTTCAAGGGCGTCATGAAGACATTTGACATCACTCGGCCCGCCGTGGCTGCTCAAGCTATCGGTGTTGCTCAGGCGGCGCTGGATTTCACCAAGGAGAAGCTGGAAGAAGAAGGTTATCTGTTCCCGTATGATCGCGGTATCCATTCTTTAACCGCTATTCAGAGAGATATTATGGACATGGAA
>CAZVRN010000282.1:944-4593 GCA_964629485.1 uncultured Thermodesulfobacteriota bacterium
ACATGGAAGCGAATCTTGAAGTAGCCCGGCTTTTGACCTGGCGGGCGGCTTCCATGCTGGATACCGGAGTGAGAAACAGTTTGGAAGCCTCTTTTGGCAAGGCCAAGGCTGGCCGGGCTGCTACACTGGTTTGTCAGAGATGTGTCGCCATCATGGGGCCCTTGGGCTACTCCCGCGAATGGTTGTTGGAAAAATTTATGAGGGATTGTAAGATCACCGATATTTTTGAGGGCACTGGTCAGATACAGATGCTGGTTATCGCCAGGAATATTCTGGGGTTTTCACGCGATAAGCTGAAATAGCAGGTGATTTTTTTAGGGGGGAATCCTTGGGATGTCCCCCCTTTTTTATTGTTATATTTAATTCTGCTTATGAAGCAGTTTCAATCTGTTAGGTTTTTTCTTGACTCTTTCCCCTTTATCTTTTAATTTCAAATTCCACCTTTATTATCTTCAGAATCTCTTACAAAGAAAGTAAATCAAAACAGAAGGAGCTTATTTATGGAATTAAGGAATGCAGTTATTGTAGATGGGGTTCGATCTCCATTTGCCCGGGGGGGGAGAGGCAAATTAGAAGCAACGCGTCTGGATGATGTTGGAGCAATTTTAATTCGCAAATTATTTGAAAGAAATCCCCAGGTCAAACCCACGATGATTGAGGATTTTGGCATTGGTTCCGGCGGCGACAGCCCTGAAATTGTAATGCTGAATAATATTTCCAGACTGGCTGGTCTGCCCTACGAGGTGCCCAATTTTTTATCCAACCGACATTGTGCTTCAAGTATGGAAACCATGCACCGCATCGCCATGGCCATTATGCTTGGCGAATATGATTGCGGCATCGCCATTGGCGCTGAACGAATGACCCGCGTCATGGGCGGCGGCCGCGGTCCTGGGCCCAAAAAGACACGCCTGAACTCGCTGCCTAACCCGAATTACAAGAGTTCTAAAATGCAGCGTGATATGGCGCATGATCATTTCGAGTATTTCAGCACGCCTATCCCGGACCATATATTGGATTCACCGCCCTGGCAGTCCATGGTGCAAACCGCCCAGAACGTGACTGAGATGTATAATCTCACGCGGGAAGAACTGGACGAGTTCGCTATGAAGAGCCAGCACAGGCTTCATGAAGCAAATGAAGCGGGAATTTATAAAGACGAGGTTATTCCGCTTGAGGTTGAAGATCCTGTTTTTGATGAAAATGGCGTATGGATCGAGGAAGAGAAAGGCCCCAAGATTATCTTTGATCGTGATGAGAGCATCCGGCCGAATACGACCATGGAAGGCTTGGCTAAACTTCCGCCTGTCCGGGGCATCGTCAGCTTTGGCAACCAGGAGCTTAGAATCACGGCAGGTAATTCCTGCCCAACCAACACCGGCGTATCGGTTATTTTGCTGATGAGCGAAAAGAAGGCCCTTAAGCTCGGACTTGAGCCGCTTGCCCGCATCATCGGATGGGGTAACGGCGGCGTAAAACAGCAGATTATGGGCATGGGCCCGGTTCCGGCCACGAAAAAGGCTCTCAGGCATGCCGGCCTCACCGCGGATCAGATAGACCGCATTGAATTTAACGAGGCGTTTGCAGCTCAGGTTATCCCATCCCTCAAGGAGCTTGGCATCCCTCGAGAAAAGTGCAACGTAAACGGCGGGTCCATTGGTATTGGTCATCCGATTGGCGCCACAGGCTGCCGTCTCGTAATGACGGTGGCTCACGAACTTCGCCGCAGCGGTAAGCGTTACGGTTTGGCCACTCAATGTATCGGTGCCGGCCAGGGGGCGACAACTATTATAGAAGCTCTTGACTAATTTGACTGTCAGCAGCTTCAGAGAGGGCCTTTTTTAGGCTCTCTTTTTTTCGTTGAAACTTCTTAAGAACCAGTGATTTCATTGAAATCGCGTCAGGCGACAATTTGAATTATTGGACCAGCTTGAATCTGCGGCCGATGACCGTCAGGAGAACCGGGTGGGTTTTCAGTTCACCTTCCGGGGTGAAGGAGATGCTTCCGGTAACACCCGGAAAATTATTTACTTTATTTAAGGCCTGGACTAAATTTTCACGGCTGGTAACTTGTTTTTTATCCATCAGGTTAAGAAGAAGCATGCCGGCGTCAAACCCATAGGCCTCGAAGCGTCCCGGGATTTGCCCTTCATTTTCTTCTTGAAAGGCTTTTACGAATCTTTTTATTTCCGGCCGATCAGTTCCGGCAAAAAAGCTAGTGGGAAAGACACATTTCTGGATGTACCTGGACGCTGTAGTTAGGAGTTGGGGTGTGTGCCATAGTGTTGTGCCAAGGAGGCGTATAGTGGTGATATCGTGATAGAAGAATTGAGGGGCGATCATGGCTACGGCCTTATATCCATCGGGAATAAAAACAGCTTCAAAGTTCACTTCAACCACATGGCCGGCCTCAACCTTGCGCTCCACTTTTTCTATTCCAGATAAGTTTTGGATTTGTTTAGAAAAATCTATAGTATCAGGGGGGTATGATTGTACGCCGACTATTTCCGCTTGAAGTTGATTGACTTCATCCCAAAAGGCATCCCGCATTTTTTTACCATAGTCGTCCTCAGGGTATAAAATAGCCAGATGTGTGAAACCCAGAATTTGGACAGCATATCGAGCCACAACGCGTGCTTGCTCTTCCGGGGTCAGACAGAGTCTGAAGATGTGTCTGCCGATTTGGGGAACTTTTTCCTTTTGGCTTAAGGTCAACATGGGCAGGCTAAGTTCCTCGGCCCGTATGGCAGCAACGTCAGCCACTTTTGAGGTCAAAGGGCCGATAACGGCCAGCACATTCGTCTGATTAGCCAGTCTGTCAATGGCCTGAATGGTCCGATCTGGGTCAGAAGCGGAATCAAGCACGATAAGGTTGGATTTAAAACCTTCAGTTTGGGGCTTGTAAAGCTTAAAAGCCAGTCGCAACCCTTTAACGATTTTTTGCCCATAACTGGAGGCGTTCCCGCTTAAAGGTATAAGGCAAGCCAGGTCAGAGGATTCATAGGTTGAAGTTGGATTGATGGTTCCTGCCGTCGCTTCTTGATCTGGCAAGATATTAGTTTCTTTGATCTTCTGTGTGCCTATAACGGACACTGGAGGCGGGGGAGCCTGTTTTATTATGGCTTTTTGCAAAGTTTCAGCCTGCCCGACCATCTCATGCCCGGGGAAATTATTCAGGAAATAGTTCAATTCAGACTGGGCTTCCTGCACTTGACCGGCGCGGTAACTCCGGTAAGCTATGAGGTAAGAGATATAACCCGCCGGGAACTTCATGTCATATTCTGGTTTGTTTCGAACCAGTTCCGGAAGTGGCATATTCATAAGAATACGCAAAGCCTGGTCCCGTGCGTTAAATTTTTCATTGCGGTCCTCGGATTGTTTATAGGCCATGCTAAAATATTTCAGGGCGCGGCCGCGCTCCAATCTTCCGGCCTCTGCTTGTCCGGCCAGGAAGTACCATCGGGCTAACTTTGCCGGGTCGGTTGTTCGGCTGATAAGAGAGTCCAAAATTTTATAAGCTTCCCCAAACCGGCCCGTTTTAATAAGCAAAACCACAAATCGATAACGGGTCTCGGGGACAAAAATACTCTTCGGATTTTTCGTGAGAAGGTCCTGGTAAGCGGCGGCCGCAAGTTTGTATTGACCGAGC
>CAZVRN010000283.1:0-4576 GCA_964629485.1 uncultured Thermodesulfobacteriota bacterium
ATTTTATAACCAGGTCGCCCCGATTGGCTGTCGCCGGATCGTAATGGCCCCGGCCTTTTTTCCTGTATTCACCTTTTTGCAGGGCCTCGGGAGTAATATAGGCCTCAATGGCAACATTGCGGCTGACTACGCCCCGCGTTTGACACCGCGGGCAGGCTACCCGCTTAAAGTTCCCGGACCTGGAAGAAGGCTCATAAGCATAGCCCACCCCCAGGCAGCGCGGGCAGGCCCCCTCTTTTTTGCCGGGAAGAGAAAACCTGAGGCCATGCCGCGTGATCAAAGGGGAGATTCTGAGTACGTAAACCACGTCAAGGCCTTCACTGTAAACCCCTTCAAAGCGCCAGTCATCAGGGTCGGGCGACCGGAAATCTCCCGGCGAAACGCCAAAGGTCTCAAAACCGTTTTGGTTTTGATTGTGCCTTGCAATCAACGCCTTGTATGCCTGATAAACCTCCTGGAAACGGGCGGTGTCTCCGCTTCCGAACCGCGCCGTATCAGGGTGAAACTGCTTGGCCAGTTTGCGGTAGGCTTTTTTGATATCCCTGATTCCAGCGTCCGGCCTCAGATCGAGTATGTGATAGTATTGCTCCATTTTTCCCCTCCCACGGTTCGGGTTATATGCTGCCTTAAGGTGTTACAAGTAGTGTGCCATGTCTGCATTTTCTTAAATTGCTCAATTATAACAATAAGATAAGAAAATAAGCCTTTGCCTTGGCAATCTAAAAGTGCGCAAACATATTCACAGTTAAGGCCGAAAATAAAGGATATTTAAAGAAAGTTTCAGGGATATTCAGGTATATCTCAGGCGCACGGGGAGCCAAACCTTAAGCCCCCGCAAGGATAACGTTTTTAACTAGTTTATATTATTATTAAATTATTATAAACAGGCTTTGTGGCCTTAAGACTGCCCCAGTTGTGCACTTTGTTTCACACCGGGTGCGCACCGGGCAGTACATCAATCGTCAGGAATACGGCTGATGAAAAAAACCGGGACCTTTTAGGAACCGGTAATCTTGTTGAAATCGCGGAAATGCGAGGCTTGACCATGAGTTCAGCTAAAGGACAAAGTTCTTAAGAGGTTTCGAGGTTTGAGAAAAGAAGAAGAGCGAGGCGGCCTTTCTGCATGGACAAAGGCCTGTCATTCTTGGTATAAAAAAATACTAGTCCAAAAATAATTGCAGGGGAGGGTTCGAAATGGAACCACTATCCGAGGCGGAATTGAATGCCTTGAAGGCGTGGCCGACACCGGCGATTTCAAACGCCATAGAAACTTTTAAGGTGCGGCCCAGGAATCAGGGCTATATGCTGGGTATAAACTGTATGTTCCCGGATTTTGAGCCCATGGTGGGATATGCCTGCACCGCGACTATGATCGCTGAATTCCCGGCCGCTGAAAAGGACCGCGGCGCTGCACAGGCCCATTGGGACAACATCCTGAGAACCCCGGGCCCGCGGGTCGCCGTTGTTCAGGACCTTGACCAGCCCCCGACAGGTTCGCTGTGGGGCGAGGTGAATGCGAACATTCATAAGGCCCTGGGCTGTATCGGCGTGGTGACCAATGGAGGCGTGCGCGATCTCGATGAGGTCCATGACCTGGGGTTTCATTTTTTTGCGGCTGAGGTCATGCCTTCCCACGCCTACGTGCATATTGTTGACTCGGGAACGCCCGTGAAAGTCGGCGGTCTCAGGGTAAACAACGGCGACCTCATCCACGCCGACAAGCACGGTGTGGTGGTTATCCCCCTTGAGATTGCCCGGGAAGTGCCTCAGGCCTGCCAGAAAGTTGAGGATCGCGAACGACGGATAATCAACTTCTGCAAATCGCCGGATTTCAATGTCGAGGCCTTGAAAAAGGGCGATTTTTAATCCGGAACGTTTTTTTGACAACTAGAGGCCGGTACTTTGGTTGAAATCACGGCCGGCGAAACCTGACCGGTAAGTTCAGCTAAAAGAGGAAAGTTCATGGATTCTTTGCTTGACAAATGAGAGGACTTAAAATAGATTAAACGCGTCAATTTAACGGGAGCCGAGGTAGCTCAGTCGGTAGAGCAGGGGACTGAAAATCCCTGTGTCGATGGTTCGATTCCGTCCCTCGGCACCAGTCATTTTTAAGGAGTTTGCCAACATGGTTTAACTCCTTTTTTCTGCCGCCAGATAGTGTCCAAAATATTTTGCACATTTTTTATTGTTGGCATCTCGAATCGGGTTTGGTTAGCTCTGTTAGCAACAAATAATTTGTCCGCTTATCCCATTTGTCCTGGAAATCGTTGCTTTCGCCACGCTCCGGCGAGGATTTCCAGGACAAGGCCGAGCAGCGGACCCTAAGTATGCTTTTTCAAATCTCATCATCCGGATCTCCGGTAACAACTCCGCCCCTCTCATGGTCTCCACCTCCCAGGATTCCATTTCAACCGGACAGTTTACCTGCTCTCAATATAACCTTATAATAACCTTGAAAAAAATATCCGGGTAGGATACTATTTATATATAGGTTAACCAGGAGAAAAGCGCAGTTTCTTATTAAGGAAAAACATAATATTCAAACCCACGCCGCAGAAGCAAAATGACGCAATTGGCAGAAAATGAACCAAAATCCCGCTTGAAAGACGCCAAACCGGCGGCGAAGAAAAGATTTAGAGAAAGAAAAATATTCATTCATTACTTCGGCCCGACCGAAAAAAAACCGGTCGAGGTTTTAGCTTCCGTTCGGGATTATCTCTGCCAGGGTTTGGCCGACTGGGCCATTCGCCATCATATAGCCCCCAAAGCGGTCACCCTGCTTAGTTTTTTGGTCCAGCTTATTTTCTTTCCTCTGTTTTTTGCGCTGCAAATGTATACATACGCCTTTATTGTGCTGCTGCTGCACATCCTGTTAGACGCTTTTGACGGTCCGGTGGCCCGCACGAAACAGGATGTCTCCAACAGCGGAGCGCTGGCGGACATCCTTAATGATACAACCGGGCTCGTCATCGTCGGTCTCTCACTCATCTTCTTCGGAGGAGTTAATTACCCCGGACTGGTGGCCGCTTACATTGTCCTGCATCTCTACCACACCGTTTTTAACATCGTATTGAATTTTTACCATCGTTCTTTTACGATAGTGCTTCACACCAAGTTTCTCTTTTTCATCCTGGTAATTTTAAAATATCTCTTTAATTACGATATCCTGCCGATTTTCTTTATAGCCAGCATCATCTATATGATTATCAGTTGTGTTTTTGGGATGCTGCGCATTTTTGACGCCTTGGATTTCACGAACGTTTCGATTGAAACGCTGGAAGCAGAACAGGAAAAAAGTCAGGAATCCGCTGAAATTAAAGATAATTTAATATACGGAGGGAAATAAGCGAAAGTTTTTCCGGGCCAGGGCATAATGACCATCTTTACTATATCAGGGTCAATTATCGCGGCCCCGCTGAGAAAAAATGAAAAAACGACATCAAAAAAACTCGAGTAAGACACTTTTGAAAACAAGGCAACGCCGCAGTATCAAGCGCTTTTTTCAAAACCGAACTAACTTTATCCCGCCTGCTGCGACAAAAAATTCCATAGATCATATCCACCGGCTTGATGCTCACGTGCACACTTGTTTTTCAGACGGAAGCGCCACGGTTAAACAGGTCGAAGAGGCCTGTCTGAAATTGAAAACAGGGTGCCTGATCACGGATCATAACGAAATCCGAGGGAGCTTAGCCCTGTTTGACCGGAAGAACATCCCCACCATTCCCTCCATGGAAATAGGTTCACGGGAGCAGATTGAGCTGCTTCTTTTTTTTCGGCACGCTTACCAGGCTGAGGATTTTTTCAAAAACTATATCGAACCGTTCCGCCGAAAATGCCGGTACTCGTTTCTCCCGCTTTCGCTGGATTACCTTTCAGACGCGGCTTCCGAGTATGACACCATCGTATCCATACCGCACCCATTCGCCCCGTTTTGGAAAAATATTGAATATGGCAAAAAACGAAGAGACGTTATTATCAGAACATTGCAGCGCGTGGACGGAATCGAGGTCTATAACGGGACAGCTACCCATAGGGCCAACAGAAAATCCATGATGCTTTGCCAAACCCTGGGAGCGATTCCGCTGGCTGGCAGCGACAGTCATTCCGTCAAAACCATTGGATCAGCCGGGATCGATTTTTTTCACCCCGTCACCTCTAACAATTTGTTTGACTCCATAAGAAACAATCATATATGCCATATTTTCGAGCATGAAACCAGGCACCGGCACGTCTCAAATACGTACCATTTAGCTGTAAATCATTCCAAAAACTTTGTCCTGAAGCAGGATTTCCTGCTCCAGATATGGCAAAAAAACATCCTGCAGAAACACTGGAAGTTGCGGTAGCACTTAACAATTTTTGAATTTTCACCCCGAAAGAATCCTCCCGCACACCAAAGCAAAGCGAAACAGCCTAAAACTGCTGAAGAATACCGTGCAGTTAGACGCCCTGATGTGCTAAACTAAACAAATCCCAGGATCATAGCGTACCAGATGATCCAGGCAGAAAAGGTGCACCGGGCGTGGAGACGAACCATAAGATAATTTTCGGCGATTCCAGGAATATGGACGCT
>CAZVRN010000284.1:0-4567 GCA_964629485.1 uncultured Thermodesulfobacteriota bacterium
ACCGGCGATATGATGATCCGGGCATATCAGCTAAATCTTTCGTTGCTGAGTTTTGTTTCCTTATTCGTGGGAATGTTTCTGGTTTATAGCCTCGTGGCGCTCAATGCCGCCTCAAGGCGCCGCGAGCTAGCTATCATTCGTTCGCTTGGCGGTTCCTCAAGACTCATTTTCCTGCTGGTTCTCGGTGAAGGTATATTTTTGGGAGTAGTAGGCTGGCTTCTGGCAATCCCCATTGGATCATTTCTCGTCAAGTACATGGTAGAAGGTGTAAGTGGCACCATCAACCATCTCTTTGTGCGAGTACATGTCGAAAGACTGCAGATTGATACTTGGGAAATCCTGCTTTCATTTTCTGTCACCGTTTTTGTTTGTTTGGTGGCAGCTTATGGTCCTGCCCGGGAAGCGACCAACATTGCCCCCCGGGAAGCCATGTTCCTCCAGGAATCAATGCCCCGCCGGAAACACTTCGGCCGCCAGGCCACATTGCTGGGTCTGATGCTGATTGTCCTGGCTCTGCCGTTGTCCCAACTTCCTGCTTTGGGCGGTGTGTCCGCCGGGGGATATTCAGCCATTTTCGCCCTTGTCCTGGGGTTTTCATTGCTTTCCTTCTGGGTATTGCGCTGGATAGGATCGGTGCTGCCTCCTTTACTGCGACGGGTGGCCGGTGAACCGGGTTTTCTTGGCGGCCGTTTTGTTCGCGATGCCGGAAGAAGAACGGCCGTATCGGTTGGGGCCTTAGTTACAGCTATGGCTTTATTCGTGGCTCTGATAATCATGGTGCACAGTTTCCGGCAAACCGTGTCTCTTTGGGTAAACCAGACGCTGACCGGAGACTTGCTTATCCGGCCTAAAATGGCCGGGTTCAACCAGTATAAAAACCAGCTTCCTGATGATGTTGTTCGGACCATAAAAACCATACTACCCAAGGAGGTAGAGGTCTTACCGTACCGCCGGTTTTTTTTGCGATATGGAAATATTCCTTATCAACTGGAAACAATTGATCTGGAACCGTTCCTGCGTTTTGGCAAATTTCTCCTTATTAAAGGGAATTTGGACAAAATCTTTTCTAAGTTTGTTTCAGGGAATGGAGTGCTTGTTTCCGAAGTTTTTGCCAACCAGACCGGATCCAAAATAGGAGATCATTACCGGGTGCAGCTTGGATCATCCATCCTGGATGTGCCCATTCTGGGAATATTGCGTGATTACCGCACGCGCGGCGGCGTGGTATATTTGGAGAAAAAAATCTTTCAAAGTATGACGGGCGATTATGCGTGGAGCGGGGCTCGTTTCTTTTTTAAAAACCGTCACATGAATCTCAAGGCAGCCACGGCTGAGCTGCGTGCAAACATTTTGCGATGCTGCGGACAAAACCACGCCCTAGAAATCATTTCAGGCGAGGAGCTTCGCAGTGAGGTTTTAAGAATTTTTGATGAAACTTTCGCAATCACCACAGTATTGCTGTTTATTGCACTTCTGGTCGCCGGCCTGGGGATTGCCACCACCCTGACCGTTCTGGTGCTTGAGCGAATTCGCCAGTTAAATACCATGATTGCGGTAGGGGCGAGCGCTAACCAGATTCGCGCCATGATATTTTGGGAAGCTGTTTTCCTGGTCATCGCCGGGGAGGGTATTGGCTTGATTTGCGGTTTTTTCATGTCTTATCTTCTTATTTATGTCATTAACCGGCAATCGTTTGGATGGACTTTCCTTTATCAGGTAAACTGGAGCGTATTGATCGTATCAATTCCACTCATTCTGACAGCCGCTTTAATTGCAGCCCTGCCCGCTACTTTGCTGGCGCTGCGCTCCTCTCCTGCACTCGTTTTGAAGGAGAATTGAAATGCGCGATTGTTTTAATCGAATCATAAAGGTGAGCATGTTTTTTTGTTCGCTCGCCATAGTATTGTTCCTGGTTTCAGGACCGGTTCACAGTGGCGATTATATCGAAGTTTCCGGACCCTGTCATTTTCAGTTTCCCCGTGATCACGGCGTGCACCCGGGATACCTCGTTGAGTGGTGGTATTACACGGGCAATTTAAGCGATACATCCGGGAAACGTTATGGATTTCAACTGACTTTTTTCCGCACGCGGATAAGTCCTTTGAAAAATCAAACAACCTGGCCCGTTCCCTCATCCTCATGGCGAACCAACCAGCTATTTTTCGCGCATGCAGCCTTGTCAGATTTAAACGAGAAACATTTTTACTATGACCAGCAGATGGCTCGCGGGGCAGTGGGTTTGGCCGGGGTCGAACAATGGGAAAAGAATATCAAAGTTTACTTGGGAGCGTGGTCAACCTTGTTGAAACCAGATAAACACTTATTAAAGGCTCAAACTGATGATTTTGAGTTAGACCTGATGCTCAAGCCGGTTAAACCTCCTGTTGCTCACGGGAAGGCAGGTTATAGCCTCAAGGGTGTAAAACCTGAAAGCGCCAGTTGTTATTATTCTTTCACCCGATTGGAAGTTTCCGGCCGCCTGAACGTCAAAGGCAATGCCGTGGCAATCAAAGGCATCGCCTGGATGGACCATGAATTCAGCTCCGCGCCGCTGGAACCTGATATCGTCGGCTGGGACTGGTTCAGCCTTCAGTTCACAAACAACACCGAATTGATGATTTATCTTTTGCGCAACGATCAAGGCATCTACAGCAGCGCTTCCAGCGGGACTCTGGTCATGCCGTCAGGTCAATCACGTCACCTTTCCTTCAAGGACATACACATTGATATTTTAAAACGCTGGAAAAGCCCAAATTCAGGTGCTGTTTATCCGTCGAGGTGGCGCATTCAGATTCATCCCTTAAGGTTTGATCTTTTGGTGAAACCCAATATGGCGGATCAAGAACTGATTACTCGTAAAAGCACACGGGTTACTTATTGGGAAGGAAGCGTTTCCGTAAGCGGTGCAATGCAGGGGGAAAAAACAGAAGGTGTCGGCTATGTCGAAATGACCGGGTACGCCGCCCCCTTCAATACGTGGGAGTGATTTTCAATGGGGAGCAGAATCTCTATCAAGGGACAATTAGTGAATCTAAACTACTTTCTTTCGTAGGGAATTACCAATGTTTTTTACCCTCCTCAGCCGAGAGTTTATTCTTTTCTCTGCCTAAATCGCTGATAACGCCATAAAGCGGCCAGGGCGAGTGTCGCTGCTTCCGGTGATGTGAAGACCGGGATCTCCGGTTCCGTTTCCTTTTTTATGAGTTCAACAAGATTGTTATGACTAACCACGCAAATAAGAAAAGGTTTATTGAGTTTATGTTTTTTCATCCCGTCTAAATTTCCGAAAAATTGGTTGATCAAATGATCTTCCGACCTGTTATACCGCATAACCGCAAAGGGCATCGCGATGATGGCCAATACCATGTCAATACCCGGGTCTTCCATCAAGGCGTTAAAGGCTGCGGGGAATTGCTGGGATGGCCCCACATCGAGTGGGTTACTTACGTTCATCCAGGCGGGTGCGCCTTCTTTTGCTTTTTTTATCACGGTTTTTGAGGGAGAGGGCAGCACAAGCCCCGCAGCAACAGCCGCATCCGCCGCCAGAGCCCCCATACTGCCACTTCCGGTAACGATGGCCAAGCGATTTCCATTTGGCAGCGGCTGAGTCGAAAATACCTGAGCAAATTCCACTAATTCAGTAAGCCTTCTCGCCCTGGTTGCGCCCGTTTGAGCAAACATCCCTTCATACACTTTATCTTCGCCGGACAGACTGCCTGTATGAGAAGCCGTGGCGGCCCGCCCTACAGAAGTGCGCCCGCTTTTTAAAACCAATACCGGCTTTTCTTGAGAGACACTTTTCAGAGTCTTTACCAAAAGACGTCCGTCCGCAGCGCCTTCAAGATACATTGCGATCACTTCGGTGGCAGAATCCCGTTTGAAATAGTCCAGCATCTCGCTTTCATTGACGTCCATTCGATTGCCCAGGGTAACCGCTTTGGAGATAAAGAGACCTTTTTCGTTGAAACGATCAAGCAGATTATGACCAAAGACGCCGCTTTGAGCAATAACTGCGAGGCTTCCCGGGTTGAGCGCCTCAGGCATCACTTCCGATGTGGTGAAGCGATTTGCCGTATTTACGACTCCAACGCAATTAGGGCCGATGACCCGCAATCCGTATTTTTTCGCCGCTTTCTGCGCTTCATCTTGAAGAGCTTTGCCCTGAGGGCCAATCTCGGAAAATCCGGCGCTTTGGATAATAACATTGGTAATACCGCGCTGGCCAATTTGGGTCAGGACTTGAGGTACCACTTGAGCCGGTACTATGACCACGGCAAGATCCACTGAATCGGGCACCTCGGCTACACTCTTGTATACGCGCATTCCGTGTAACTCCCCACCCTTTGGATTTACGAGATAAGTACGGTCCCCATATCCCTGTTCCTTGAGTGTGAGCGGCATCCCAAAACCAAACCCAGGAGTACTACGTGCTCCTACTATCACAATGCCTTGAGGTTCAAAAAATGTTCGAAGCATAACAACTGATTTCCTCTCCACATATCACCGGCAGCGCAGCAAAAATAACATGAAAATCAAACGCCGTCCTTGGATATATTTTTTTACTTAG
>CAZVRN010000285.1:0-4545 GCA_964629485.1 uncultured Thermodesulfobacteriota bacterium
CCACAGTCGCCGGCCGGGGGAAGCGAGTAAAAATAAAATCTCTGAAAAAATGCCGCCTTCTGCCCTCTCTCTTTGTCAGGCTCCACCTCCTTGATCCGAAACAGAGTGCTTCTCCGCAGAGGCCTCAAAAAGGAAAATTCAATCCGGGCAACCCGTTTTCCTCAGGCAAAACCGGTTATATTTCATGGGCCGGTTATTTTGCGTAAGAATGCAGTCCGGACAGGAAAAGGTTGACGCCCATATAGGTGAAAAGCATACTGAGAAAACCTATCAACGACAAAACAGCCATGCGGTTTCCAGCCCACCCTCTGACCATGCGCGCATGAAGCACTGCGGCGTAAATGAACCAGGTGATCAGGGACCATGTCTCCTTGGGGTCCCAGGACCAGTATGAACCCCAGGCCTGCTGGGCCCAGATGGAACCGGTGATTATGCCCGCGGTGAGCAGGATAAAACCGAAAGCAATAGTTTGGTAGATCAGGCTGTCCAGGACTTTCTCCCCGGGCAGGCGGTCGGTTAATTTTCCTTTCAACACATTGCTTCGCGCCAGGAGGAGCATCAGGGCCAGCCCGGCCGAAACGGCAAAACCCGCGTAAGCCAGGAAACAGGTAACCACGTGAGCGATCAGCCAGTTGGATTTAAGGGCTGGTAAAAGCGGCTGAATTTCCTTGGGCTGAAGACCGGCGTAAGCCATGGATAAAAAAGCCAGCGGTATCACGAAGGCCCCGATGAAGCGATTTTTATAAACCCACTCTATAATCAAATAAAGGAAGGCAATGGCCCAGGCAAAAAAGATCAATGACTCATAGAGGTTTGAAAACGGCGCATGGCCTATCCCCAAGCGGTAGGATTCGACCCACCGCCAGATGATGGCCCCGGTATGAAGGGCTAAAGTGACGGCGGTAAGAATGGTCCCGACCGGGCCGAAAAAGTCCTTTTTAAATACGAACAGGCAAATGTAGGCCAGGCCGGCCAAAAGATAGGCGAAGGTAACAATACTGAGAAGAAATGAACTGTCAAAAGTCATATTCATGTTTCCTTGTCCTGGGAGGAATCCGGTTTTAACCGGTCTTTCAAATGCTCAAACTTGACTTTAAAAGAATCCGGGTTGCGATGAGAAGAACCGCCCATAATGATTCGGCTCTTGCTTCCTTCAGGAATCAGGCCCAGGTAAAGTTTTTGATGCGAGAAGAAGAAAGTAACCAGGCAGCCGGCTATGAGCAGGCCGCAGCCGGTCCAAATGAGCCCGACCCCCGGATTTCTGCCCACCTGTAACCCGGTGCTGTATTGAAAATGGAAATTGATCAATTGAAAAGAAAAAGGACCCTTCTCCCGGGGTAAACAACTTTCCGGCCGATTTTTAGAAACCCAGACAGTAGATTCGCCGGCCTTGTTCCACCTGATTAAAAGCTTGACTGCCGGTCCCGCGCGATGGAAGTTTTCAATGAAACCGAGAACCAGGAACGTGCCTGAATTGTCCGGCAGGGTGTTGAGGCGATTCGGACGGACATCGAGATCGTAGACCATGTTGTCGGATTTTCTGGTTAAACGCAAGCCCCAGCCTTCAGCCGGGGTCATCTCATAAGACTGCTGGTAAAAAGTAACTCCCCGGTATCTCAAGGGATGGTTGACCAGGACAGAGGCTTTACGAACCTCCCGGCCCTGTTCAATGATGGTCAGGTCCGAGCGATATTCGCTTGGCATACCGTTTAAGTAGCGTTTCAAAGAAAATTGATCCAGCCGCACCTCAAAAGGCAGGGTCATGGTCTCGGAATTATTAAGAAAAATTTGATTGGTCGTTTGACCTTCCGCCAGTTTCAGGAAGCCCTTAAATCCACGGTAATGTCCGATCAAGGCCCCAATGATAATAAGGATCAAGCTGATGTGAATGACATAAGCCCCGAATCGGGAAAAAGCGCCCCGGTGTGTAATAAGCAGAATACCCCATGGCTTGGCAATCTCCCGCGGTTTGGCAAAGCGGCTGCGTACAGCCTCTTTTACCGCCGACAGGTTGTCTCTCGGACTGCCAGGCCTGAGAATTTGGGCTGAAAATGGCTGCTTTTTTAAAAAATCCGGCTTGACATGCTCCCCGGAAACAGGCCGGGCCAGTTTTAATGTTTTGGGAAGACGCCTTAAGGAACAAACGGTCAAATTCAGGACCAGACAGCCCAGGAGGATGTTAAACCACCAGGAGTGGTACATGTCAAAAAGATCAAGATAATAAAAAAAGGTTGTCAGCTTCTGGCCGTAACGCCCAGCCACCATTTGTAACGGCTGGTTCTGGGGTATGATTGTTCCCGCGATAGAGGTTGCGGCCAGGGTAATGAAAAGGAAGATGGCCAGTTTAACTGAAGCAAAAAAATCAAGAATCCGGTCTGTGTATGTCTTGCCTGCCATATGAAGATATGAAAAAATAATACTAAAAAATTGCCGCCCCAAGGGGCAGCCTTTTCATAAAGCCGAAGCCGCTTCAAGGCTTCACCTTGCATCAAACGCCCCCGCAGGTTTTAACCACCTGAAAATTGCATATATAAGGCGGGTTGGTTTTGCGTTGTCCGTGGTTTCGGCAAAATACCGGTTCTTAAAAGGCCCCGAAACCATTCACCCGGGACAGAAATCCCGGTCGTTTATTTTTATACCATCTCAAACATATAATTGCCAGGTCTAAAAAAAAGAGCGGTCACTTCCAGGCGACACTGAGCCAGGCTAAACAAATCTTTTTGAGATGGCTCCTGTATATAATCACCGGAAACGGCGGGGGTTGAGATTATACTTTTTAACTTTATAACGAATGATGCGCTCCGTACTCTGGAGAATGCGGGCGGCCTGAGTCATGTTGCCTGCGGAAGATTTGAGGGCATCGGAGATGAGGTCCTTCTCCACCTTGGCTATGGCAGCCTCCAGAGAGGTTGAAATACCTGTTTTGGAACCCTCGGCCGTCTGCAGCGAGGGAGGCAGGTGATAGGAATGAATAACACCATCGGTGGAAAGAAGAACTGCCCGCTCAATGCAGTTTTCCAGTTCACGCACGTTGCCCGGCCAGTGGTAACTCGTCAGGGCGTCAATGGCGGCGGTTGAAAGCCGGCGAACATCTTTCTCGTGCTGCTGGGCGTACCGCTCCACGAAATGGTCTGCCAGAAGGAGGATATCGGTCGGCCGTTCCCGGAGCGGTGGCAGAAAGATGGGGAAAACATTGAGGCGCCAGTAAAGGTCTTCCCTGAATTCACCCTGTTTCATGGCCTGTTCCAGGTCCCTGTTGGTCGCGGCTATGATGCGTACGTCAACCTTGCGCGTCCGAATGTCTCCGACCCGTTCAATCTCCCTTTCCTGAAGCACCCGCAGCAGCTTAGCCTGGGTTTCGATTGGAATGGATGCTATTTCGTCCAGAAAGATGGTCCCTTTATCGGCCAGTTCGAACCGGCCGGGCTTATCTTTTACGGCCCCGGTAAAGGCCCCGCGATTATGCCCGAAAAGTTCGCTTTCTATGAGGGAGGAAGGCAGGGCCGAGCAGTTGACTTTGATAAAAGGGCCTTTAGCGCGCGGGCTGTTGTAATGAATAGCTGAGGCGACCAGCTCTTTGCCTGTGCCAGATTCTCCCCTGATGATGACCGTAGCTGTCGATCCCGAAACCTGCTCGATCAGCAGGAACACCTCCTTCATTTTATTGGAGTTCCCCACAATATTTGTTGTGGCGTACTTGTCGGCCAGCGCCTGAGTAAGCCGCGTGTTTTCCCGGTGTAATTGATCTTTTTCACGGTTTAAGGCTTCCAGGTTCACGGCGGTACGGGCGATCAGCGTGGCGATAATGGTTAAAAAACGCAAATCAGCCTTTAGGCTGGACTCGCTTTTAAAGGTCCGGTCCACTGATATGGCGCCGATGACCTTGGCTCCCGACTTGATGGGCACACATAAAAAAGAAATATCATCATCTTTTTTTCGGCGCCTGACCCGGGTTCTGTCCAGAAAGAGAGGCTCTTCGTTAATGTGAGGGACAATCATGGGCTCGCCGGTTTCCACGACCCGGCCGGTAATCCCCTCGCCCAGTTTGTAGCGGCCCCGGCGGGCGGCATTGGCCGACATCCCGTGAGCGACTTCGACCTGGATAATATCTTCACCAGGACTCATCAGTGTCACGGTTCCATGACGCATTTCCATGCGCCTGGCCAGGATGTCCAGGACATCATACAAGGCCTGACGCAGGTCAAGGGTCGCCCCGACCGCCTTGGCCACCTCATATAAGGTGGTCAATTCTTCCGGGCTGGTCGTTTGGGGTTCATTATTTTTTCTTTTTTTACCCATGGGTTCCGGTAAAACGGGACGTGTCCTTCAAAGGATTTAAAAGCATCATATAGATTTTAGCATAAAATGACAAGATTGTCGGACTATTTATGCAAAATTGTAGCTAGTACATAATGTGTCCGGTCATTTTAGTAAATGAAGTGTCCGTTTTTTGTGGAGGTTGTTGTACAAGATAAGTCATGGAGGGAAGACCATGACTTTGTACGGACCTGGCGCATTGGAGCGGTCGATGAAGATACAGGAAGT
>CAZVRN010000286.1:0-4515 GCA_964629485.1 uncultured Thermodesulfobacteriota bacterium
ATTTTTACGGCGAATATGGCCCCGTCAAGCGGCTGAGTTCGATCAGGGCTCATGACATGGTCCCGTATCACGATCCGTCCGCCGGGATTCAGAGCCTGAAATACCTTGCGGTAAAGGTCCTGGTTTTGTTCAAGACTGTTTTGGTGGATAATGGCGGAGAGAAGGGCCAGGTCATGCCCCGGAGGGAGCTCGTCTTCGTAGAAGTTGCCTGGAACCAGTGTGACTCTGTCCATCATCCCGGCCTGCTCGATTCGTTCGCGGGCCATTTCGATGACCGGCGGCAAATCAAATAAAGTGGCTTTCATATCAGGAGCCGCATTGAGAAAGGCAATGGTGTATGTGCCCGAACCACCGCCCACGTCAATGAGTTTTTTAGCCTCCCCCGGGTTGACAGCGGCCACAACCTGCGGTGCGGTGCGCGCTCCAACCACATGCATGGCCCCGATAAAGGCCTTCATGCCGTCCATATCCCGTTCGGTCTTTTCGGCTTTATCCGTGTCCTCGTTTTTTACAATACTGGTCAGGCGGGACCACGTCTTCCAGAGATGAGCCGCGTGCAGGACCATGGGTAGTACCGAATCAGGTGAATCAGACGAAAGCAGAGGCGCGGCCGATGATTCGGTTTGGTAGCGTCCCTCCTTTTTGATCAGCAAGCCCATTGCAGCCAGGGCGTCAAGCAGTATGGTAACTCCCCTGAGGTTCCCTTGCAGCTTCCGCGTTACCTCTTCTGCAGACAACGCGTTGCGGGAAAGCAGGGTGAAGACATCCAGCTCAGCCCCTGTCAGAAGCAGTCGGCTCCGCTGGATATTCCAGCCCATACCCAAGATGGTTTCAGGTGTGTATTTAGGCTTCATGAACTATATCTCCATCGCGGCGGCAAAGGCTTCGTGCACGGCCTGGTAGGCCTTGGCAGGTTCCCGGGCGTCGCCGACCAAAAGAGTCTTTATCGGTGTATCCTTCAGCTCCCGGTAAAGATCGTCTACCGGGTCGGTCCCCATGGCCAGGACTACGGTCTCTGCCGGTATTTCTACGGTCTCTCCACTTTTTTCAATCAAAACTCCGGTCTTGGTGATTTCTAGAGCCTTGGCCCCTGTCCTGACCTTGATACCCGCTTGTTTGATATTTTGACGAAAGATCCAACTCACGGAACGGCCGATGTCATTTCCAATTCGGTTCTGCATTTCCAGAAGCGTAACATCTTTTAAACCTCTCGTGGCCAGGCGGTGCAGTGTTTCCGGGGTTTCGGCCTGGTGAACGAAAAGGAAATACAACTCGTCCGGGGTCAGGGTTCCGATACGGCTGAGATAAAGCGCGGCTTCACAGCCGACCGCGCCGCCGCCGATAACAACGACCCTGTCACCGGTTTCAACTCTATTGGCCAGGACATCCCAGGCCTGCACCACGTGCGCCTGGTCGCTGCCGGGCAGGGGGAAAGGTTTGGGTTTCCCGCCCGTGGCTATGACCGCTGCTTCCGGATTTGCTTTTTTAATCAGCTCGGCGTCCACGGTTTTTTCGAGAATGATTTCTACGCCCGCTTTCCTGGCCTGAGACGACAGTGCAGTAACAAGTGTCATGAATTCCCGTCGTTCCCGGAGAGCGGACGCCAGATGAATTTGCCCGCCCAGGCTGTCGGATTTTTCATAGAGGGTTACGCGGTGACCCCGTGCAGCGGCCGTTCGGGCAAAGGTCAAACCGGCCGGTCCGCCGCCCGCTACCAGGATGTTTTTCTTTGAATCCGCCGGTTTGAATGGAAATTTTTCCTCATACCCGGCCCGGGGATTGACCAGGCAATGAACCGGCTGAGCCGTGAATACGGCGTCCAAACAGCCCTGATTGCAGCCGATGCACAGGCTGATTTCATCCGTCCGCCCGGATTGGGCTTTCTTGACCCACTCGGGATCAGCAATCATTCCCCTGGCAACGCCGATTAGATCGGCTCGTTTTTCCCTGAGAATTTGCTCGGCCACGTCAGGATGATTGATTCGATTGCAGGCGATGACCGGGAGGCTGACCTTGGCTGATATACCCTGGGCGAGATAGGCGAACCCCCCTCTTGGCAAATCCATGGTTATTTGGGGGATTCTGGTTTCATGCCAGCCGCCGGTAACATTGATACAGTCTATCCCGGTTTTTTCCAGGGCTGCTGCGAATTGAGCAATCTCCTGGTTGGTGTTGGAACCGGGCATAAAATCATGACCGCCTGCGCGAAAAATAACCGCCATTTCCGGCTTGGCTGCTTCTCGGACGGCCTGGGCCACTTCCAGGCCGAATCGCATCCGGTTCTCAAATGACCCGCCGTACTCATCCTGACGGAGGTTGGTAATTGGAGAGAGGAATTGAGGAATAAGGTACCCGCCCGCGCCCAGGATCTCAACCGCGTCCATGCCGGCTTCCCCGGCCCGGCGAGCCGCTTCCGCATACCTTCGGATAACGTTTCTTATATCCTCCTTGGTCATTTCCCGGGGAATCTCACCCGTTAAGGTCGAACGCACCGGCGAAGGAGATATGGCGCTTTGCCCGATCATGGCTGAATACACATAACGGCCGGCATGATAGAGCTGGGCCGCGGCCAGCGCACCCTGATCGTGAATCTTTTCAGCCAGGGAGGCCAGCCCCGGGATGAATTGATCCTCATCAAGGCCGATCATTGATCGGCCTCCGCTTACCTCGTCAACTGTGCAGCCACCCACGATGATCAGGCCAGGCCCCCCGGCGGCCCGTTCAGCATAAAAATTAATAAGCTGATCAGTAACATGCCCGTCCGAAGCGTAATTTAAATGCATGGCTGGCATGACTACCCGGTTTTTAAGAGAAAGCGGTCCGACCTGTATGGGAGTGAATAGCTTCATCGGAGGCTCCTTCTTGTCTTGGATTACGATCAGTTTACTCTGTTATGTCTCCCTGGTCAATTATCTTTTGCAGCCGGCCGCTTTATCCTGGACCAGGGTGGTGGTTGAGATTGAAAGCGCCGCCAGGCAGCGGCCGTTAGACCGGTGCTTTTAAAGAGTGCTCCGTTTTGGTTGTTTGTTTAAACACATTTTTCCCTGTTTGTTGGAATGAGACCTCTTCAAAGCCAGTAATTTTATTGAAATCGCGGAAGGCGAAGCCTGGCAATAAGTTCAACTAAAAGACAAAGTTCTTAGGATGTCTCAGAATATGTTTCTTTGTTTTGTTTTTTGACGTGTTTTGGTAAAATGTATTTATTTGGGAGCGTTTGTTTTCATAATTTAAGGGTCCTGCTGGGCCGTGGGATTGTTGAAGCTGAAAAAGGCGGAAGAGAAACCCCTTAAAACCGGTAGGTAGCTTTGTTGAAATCACGGAATCTGGTAATGAGCTTAGCTAAAGCACGAAGTTCGTAAAAAGTCTCGAAAATTCTTTCGGCAGGCATATCATGAAATATTTATTTGACACCGAACTGGATACGGTTGAAAAGATTGAAATCTCTACGGCTTATCTCCTTTCTCTCAGCCTCCTGTTTGTTATGGTCAGAGCGGCTTTTTATCAGCAGTGGACGCTGCTGTTTATCAGTATCATAACGCTGTTTCTCTTTTATCTGCCTGAACTGATAGCAAAAAGGTTGAGGATCCACCTCCCGGTTGAAATGCAATTCGTAATAGTGCTTTTTATTTACGCCGCCCTTTTTTTAGGTGAGACAAAAAATTACTACGTCACCATCTGGTGGTGGGACCTCTTGATGCATTCTTTGTCAGGTATTGGTTTTGGGTTCGTGGGGTTCATTATCCTCTATACCCTTTATACTTATCAGAGAGTTGAAGCCAGCCCGATTCTCATTTCTGTGTTCTCTTTCTGCTTTGCTGTCGCAATCGGGGTGCTCTGGGAAATCTTTGAATTTACTATGGATAACTTGTTTGGACTGAACATGCAGAAGTCGGGCCTCCTGGATACCATGTCTGATTTAATTATTGATTCAATTGGCGCTTTTCTTGTTTCCGTCTCCGGTTTTGTTTATATGAAAAAATGGAAAGTTCAAATTTTTTCCCGCCTCATACGGAAATTTATTGAAAAGAATCCACGATTATTTAATTCTGAACTCAAACCCTGAAATGTGTATTTCCCTTGAAATCATGTATTAATGATTCATTTATTCAGGAAAGAACTAAATGACTTATTCGGATATTTTCAATAAACATTCCTTCGTTATGATCAGGATTCCGGCCGGATTTTTTACCATGGGCAGCCGGAAAGGGCATGGAGAAAGTGATGAATTCCCGGAGCATCAGGTCTGGGTGGATGAATTCCTGGTTGCGCGTTTTCCTGTCACCGCCGGTGAATGGGCCCTTTTTCTGAATCAGGCAGGCAACCCTGATTATTCATATTTTGAGCCCTCCGATGAAACAACCGTGATCCAGCGTAATGGGGTTTATTATCCCCGCCGCGACTGCGCCCGGTATCCGGCCAATGGTGTAACCTGGCTGGGCGCCACGGCATTTTGTCAATGGCTGTCGCAAAAAACAGGTAAGAAATTCAGGCTGCCGTTTGAAGCCGAGTGGGAGA
>CAZVRN010000287.1:0-4500 GCA_964629485.1 uncultured Thermodesulfobacteriota bacterium
CAGTCTTTCGCGATTACTTTATGTCTTGATTTATGATATAGTTCCTTGTCGTTTAAGGACGGACAGGAGATTGTCTAAAAAAAATATTTAAGGTTAATGGATGTTCAACAACCTGGTTTATTTTATACTGGTGCTGCTCATATACAGCTCCTACCAGCCTTCCGGCGAGCTCATTTTGCCGCACTGGCAGAGCCTGGTCCTGAGCCTGGCGCTCCTGGTTATCTATTATGTTCTGGCCCGGAACTCCTTTACCCCCCTGAGGCGCCAGGGGGCTTCGTCTGACCGGGCGTCGGGCAAGGATTCGGTTTTATACAACCGTCTCCAGATGCGCCTTTCTATCCTGGCCGTCGTTTTTTTCACGATACAGGTTTATTTCTTAGGGTTCAAAGATCTCATTACCGCGGTGCCCGTAATAGGCGGTTCGGTCGCATTAACGGGCCTGGCCGGGGTGATTCTGTTCGCTCTTTATCTGTGCCTGCTGTGGTATGAATCCTTTCCGTCCTATGCCTGGATTTACGGCAGCCGTTTGAGCCGCGGCCGCTTTGTCCGAAACCAGCTTCAAATCAATTTTCCCATCATTCTGCCCTGGCTGCTTCTCACTGCCGCGGCCGACCTCATCACCTTGATGCCGCAATTCGGCCTCAAGGCCTGGCTTGAGACGGCTACGGGCGAGATTGTATTCTTCCTGGTTTTCCTTGGAGGGCTGAGCGTGGTTTTCCCGGTTTTGGTGCGGTACATGTGGGGACTGGTCCCCTTGCCGCAGGGGCCGCATCGTTCAGTCATCGAATCCTTCTGTCAAAAAACCGGGTTTAAATATGCCGAGATAATGCTTTGGCCGCTTTACGAGGGCGAGGGTCTGACGGCCGGCGTTATGGGGCTGATTCACCGCTGGCGGTACATTCTCGTTACCAGGTCCCTTCTGAGCATTCTCGATGAAGATGAGCTCCGGGCCGTGATCGGGCACGAATTGGGGCACATAAAGCGTCACCATTTGTTATTCTATCTCTTTTTTTTCATCGGATACCTGGTCCTGGCCTACTCGCTTTTTGACCTGAGCTTTTACCTGCTGCTGTCAACCAATTGGACCATTGACCTGCTGCTGGCCAGCAAGAACCACCAAAGCACGATTGTTTCCCTCATAGTCAGCGTGCCCTTTGTGGTCATTATGCTCGTTTATTTTCGCTTCGGCTTCGGGGCCTTCATGCGTAACTTCGAACGACAGGCTGACCTGTTTTCCTACCGTGTTACCGGGACCATCAAAGGGCTGGTCAATTCCCTTGAAAAAATAGCGTACCATTCCGGTCAAAGCAGGTCCGTGCCAAGCTGGCATCACTATTCAGTGGCCCAGCGAGTGGATTTTTTAGAGGCCTGCGAGCGGGAGCCTTCGCTGATCCGGGCGCATGAAAAAAAGGTTCGGCGGATGATATTGGCTTACTGCCTCGGGCTGGTCCTGGTCGGGCTGGTCGGTTTTCAGGTGCATGAAAAAGGTCTGGGCGAGGGGGTCAACCGCAGTCTCACTCTCAAGATAGTCAAGGGCCAGATCAGGCGTTACCCGCAGAACGCAACGCTTTACCGGCTGCTGGGCGACCTTTATCTCAAGCAATCCCGCGTTAATGAAGCTATCGACGCCTATGAACAGTCGCTGGCCCGGAATCCGAATGATCCCATAACCAACAATAATTACGCCTGGCTCCTGGCGACCAAGCAGGGCGCCACCCCGTCCGAGAAGGCAATGGCTTTACGGCTGGCCAAGAAAGCGGCCGCTATTTTAGCCAAGCCTTTCATCCTGGATACCCTGGCTGAAGCTTTTTACGCGAACAACCAGCCCGAGATGGCCCTCAGGGTCATTGACCAAGCCATATCTTTGCTTAAGCCGAAAGGAAACAAGGATTACTATTTAAAACAAAGGGCCAAGTTTCAAGCGGCTGTTAAAGGTAAATCCTAAGGTTATAAGGGGTCTCAGAAAGGTCTTTTAAATTCAAAAACAGGGGAATTTAATTGAAGGTATCCTGATGGCCCTTAAGGCGAAAGATGAAACCAAGGTCTGGGCGGAGGCCGTGATCAGGCATCCCCCGGAGCTGACCGAGGCTGTGGCCAATTTTTTCTTTGAAAAAGGCGCCCGGGCCGTGGTCAATGAAGAATCGTCCGGCCTGGTTACTTCCCGCGCCGGGTTCGGGGCGCCTGGTCTTCCCTTGGGCCTTAAAGGTGAAGTTAATGCCTTTTTAAGTGATCTTACGAACATTTTCAACTTGGCCACCCCGCCGACGTCGGAGTGGCGGACCGTCGCTTACGGGGACTGGGCGGAAAAATGGAAAGAGGGCCTTGAACCGGTCGAGGTTGGACCCAGGCTGGTGGTTAAACCGACCTGGTGCGATTACCAGGTCGGGCCCAATCAGGTCGTGCTGAACCTGGACCCCGGTATGGCGTTTGGCACGGGACATCACCCGACTACATTTCACTGCCTCAAAGGGGTGGAGATTTACTTCAGAGACCCAAAGCATGTCAAAGCCTCGGTTTTGGATGTGGGCACCGGAAGCGGCATCCTGGCCATGGCCGCCGCCGCTCTCGGCCGGGGCAGAATCGTGGCCCTGGACATAGACCGGGATGTACTGCCCGTGGCCGCCGGGAACATGGCCTTGAATGGTCTGGCTGAGCGTATCTTCCTGGTTTGTGCGGACCCGGCCGCGCTCAAGAGGCAATTTGACCTGATCCTGGCAAACTTGCATCGAGATGAACTCATGCGTTTGGCACCTGTCCTGGTCGGCCTGGGCGCGCCCGGGGCAAGATGGATCCTGTCCGGCCTTCTTGAGAGCCAGGCTGAGGAAGTGGCCGCATGTTTCATTTCTTTGGGTCTGGAACAAATACTGCGGTCTGTCGAAAAAGAATGGGTGACCCTGACCATGGGAACGAGAAGGGAGAGATGAGACGGTTTTTGGTTGATCCGGTACTTGCCGACTCTGGTCAAGCCAGGCTGACGCATTCCCAGGCCCATCACGCCCTGCGCGTTCTGCGTCTCAAGCCAGGGGACATGGTTGTCTTGATAGACGGCCGGGGGCACGAGTGGGAGGCCAGGATCACGGCTGCGGCGCGTGGTTTGGTTGAATTGGAAATTATTGAAAAAAGAGCCTCCATTCCGGAGCCCCTGCTGGACCTGACACTGGGGCTGGCGGTCTTAAAGGCGTCCCCCATGGACCTGGTCGTTCAGAAGGGAACGGAACTGGGTCTTAAAACACTGGTGCCTCTTTATTCATCCCTGAGCGCGGTGCGCCTGAATAAAAAGCAGGCCGCCAAAAGAGTTACGCGCTGGCGAAAGATCGCCCTGGAGGCCCTGAAGCAATGTGAGCGGGGCTGGCCGGTTCGTATCGAGCCCCTGACCAGCCTGGAGGATTTTTTAGCCGCGGCGTCTCAGGCGGACTTGAAACTGATGCTTTACGCAGGCAAGAGAAACACCCCCACGGCAAGCCCCAAGGAACTGTTCAGCCAAAAAGGGAAACTAAAGTCAATCAGGGCCCTGGTCGGGCCGGAAGGCGGGTTCACCCCGGCCGAGGCGGCTCAGGCGGAGGAGGCCGGTTTCGAGGTTATCGGCCTGGGTCCCAGGGTTATGAGATCCGAAACCGCGGCCCTGGCTCTTGTGGCCATTTTAGGCTTCGAGCTGGGCGATCTTTCAATTTTTGATTGATTTTTATTCCTTAGGCAGGTAATCTATCAGTATATTTTTTAAGTCAAATGACAGGAGGGCCGTATGAGGTGTCCTAAATGTGGCCTTACAAGCTTTGATTACAATGAAACTTGCCCCAAATGCGGGAAGGATTTGATGCCGCTGCGCGAAATGCTTAACCTCAGCGGCATTGAACCCAAGCCGGTTTCTTTTTTAGGTACGCTTTTAGCCGATGAAGGAGACGGTGATTTCAGCTTTGAGGGTGAGGACACTGAGCATCTGGACGTTTATGATGACGAGACCACCGAGATAACCGAAGAGACCGGGACGCCTTCTGAATTGGAAGAAGTGGCCACTCTTGAAATTGAAGCCGGGCCGGATGAAGAAATTGCGCCTGCGAAAATTGACGTAACGCCTGAAGAAGGGATTGATTTTGAATTTTCTGAAGAAGACTCCGGGTTGAAACTTGAAACCGAGGAATCTTCGGGCGGCCTGGATGCCGAGGAGACCCTGATACTGGAGCCGGAAGAAGAGGCGGAGGGCCCTGAGTCCGAGCCGGGTATTACCGTTGAACCTGAAGAAGAAATGATAAGTTTCGATTCTGAAGAGGACGAGTCTGAAGAGATTGACCTGGAATTTGAAACGATGGCGGATGATGAGCTATCTGTCAGTGAGGATGAAGAACTGGATCTGAGCGACCTTTCCCTGGAAAGCGAAAATATTGAGGAGGCGCTTGAGCCTGAAGAGGAAGTGACTTTAAGTCTTAAAGAGCCTGTTGAAGAGATCGGGGCCGAGCCGGATATGACCGCAGAGGCCGAATTGATCTCTGATGACACGGAAGA
>CAZVRN010000288.1:0-4490 GCA_964629485.1 uncultured Thermodesulfobacteriota bacterium
GAGCCCGACGGGCTTCTCGACGAAGAAGGGAATGGAACGCTTTGCCGCTTCGAGTGATTCCTCTGGGAACTCTGGTGCATAACATAGAGATGAAACTCGGCAAGGGCGGCCAGCTCGTCCGCGGCGCCGGAACTTACGCCCGTATCATGGCCAAAGAGGGACGCTACACTCTCATTAAGCTTCCTTCCAATGAGTTGCGGCTCATACAGTCTGATTGTATGGCCACCATAGGCCAGCTATCCAACCCGGAACATAATCTTATTTCAATCGGGAAGGCCGGACGCAAGCGCTGGCTGGGCAGGCGACCCAAGGTTCGAGGCGTGGTCATGAATCCGGTCGATCATCCGCATGGCGGCGGTGAAGGCAAGAGTTCCGGCGGTCGCCATCCGGTAACGCCCTGGGGTGTGCCGACTAAGGGTTATAAGACCCGCGCTCGAAAGAAACCGAGCAGTAAATATATTGTTAAGAGGAGAAAGTAGGGACATGCCGCGTTCCGTGAAAAAAGGTCCTTTTGTGGATGACCATTTGATGGAGAAGGTCATGAGAGCCAATGAAGCTCAGGACAAGCGGGTGATTAAGACCTGGAGCAGGCGGTCAACCATTGTGCCCGATATGGTTGGTTTGACCTTTGCCGTACATAATGGCAAGAAGTTTATTCCCGTTTTTGTTACTGAAAATATGGTTGGGCATAAGCTGGGCGAATTTTCTCCTACGCGGACTTTTTATGGCCACGCCGGTGATAAAAAAGCCAGGTTAAGGCGATAACGCGGGAGAAAGATCATGGAAGCGAAAGCAGTCAGCAAATACGTTCGGATAGCGCCGCGGAAGATGCGAATTATAGCCGAAAACATTAAGGGGCTCTCAGTTGAGAAAGCTATTATTCAGCTTAATTTTACTCCTAAAAAAGGGGCCGGGATTCTTTTAAAAGCGCTTAACTCCGCTTTGGCTAACGCTGAACAAAATTCCCAAATTGATGTCGACACATTATATGTGAAAAAAATTTACATCGACGAGGGACCCACGGCAAAACGATGGCGGCCGAGAGCCATGGGCCGGGCCACGCGGATATTGAAACGAACTAGTCACGTTACTGTCGTCTTGGATGAGGCATAGGAGGTAATCGGGTTTGGGACAGAAGACACACCCTGTCGGTTTTCGGCTTGGAGTAATAAAAACCTGGGATTCCCGCTGGTTCGCCCGCCGGGATTTCGGAGCCTTGACGGTTGAAGATAGGCTGATAAGAAACTACATTAAAAAGAAGCTCTATCAGGCCGGTATAGCTAAAATTGAAATCGAGCGAGCAGCCAACAAGGTAAAACTTCGTATTCACACCGCCCGCCCGGGTATCATCATCGGGAAAAAAGGGTCTGAGATCGAGAAGCTTAGAAACGAGCTTGAAAAATTGGTCAGGCGTGAAGTGATGATTGATATCCAGGAAGTTCGCAAGCCTGAAGTGAACGCGCAATTGGTGGCCGAGAATGTCGCCCAGCAGTTGGAGCGGAGAGTAGCTTTTCGTCGGGCCATGAAAAAGGCGGTCGGCCTCGCCATGAAATTTGGAGCTCAGGGGATAAAAATTCATTGCGCCGGACGATTGGGTGGTGCGGAGATGGCCAGGCGAGAGTGGTATCGCGAGGGACGCGTGCCCTTGCATACACTGCGGGCCGATATTGATTACGGTTTTACTGAGGCTAAGACGACATATGGATTAATCGGGGTCAAGGTCCTTATTTTCAAGGGCGAGGTCCTGACGAAAGAAGAAGAAGAGAGGCTACAGGAGATCTGAGAGATGCTTGAACCTAAAAAAGTAAAACACCGCAAGCAACAGAAAGGGCGAATGAAAGGCAAGGCCTACCGGGGTTGCAATCTGGAATTCGGGCAGTATGGCATCCAGGCCCTTGAGTGCGGGTTTATGAATAATCATCAGATCGAAGCTGCCCGTGTGGCCATGACCCGTCATGTCAAGCGTGGCGGCAAGATCTGGATTCGGATTTTTCCTGACAAGCCTTTGACTAAAAAACCAGCGGAAACGCGGATGGGCAAAGGCAAGGGATCGCCAGACATGTGGGTGGCGGTGGTAAAACCGGGTCGTATCCTCTATGAAATGGAAGGCGTGGCTGAAGATGTTGCCCGTGAAGCCATGCGCCTGGCCCAGCATAAGCTGCCTTTTCCGACGCGGTTTATCAAAAGAGGGGAACTGACATGAAGGCGAGTGAACTCAGAGAATTGAGCCTTGAGGAACTGCTGGAGAAGGAACGGGAACTTGGTGAAGAGCTGTTCAATCTTCGTTTCCAGAACGCGACCAATCAGCTGGAAAACACTTCACGCATTCCCTTGACTCGAAAGGAAATTGCCCGGGTCAAAACTATTATTCGGGAAAAACAAGTCCGGAACAGGTCTGCTGAGGAGGCTTGAGCAACTTGAACAGTAAGCGCAACAGGAAAAGAATGGTTGGTGTAGTTGTCTCGGACAAAATGGACAAGACCGCGGTTGTGGTCGTGAATCGTCTGGTACAACATCCTGTTTATAAAAAATATATTCGCAAGCGATCTAAATTCAAAGCGCATGATGAAGAAAATAAAGTTCGAATTGGTGACACTGTCGAGATAATCCAGTCGAGACCACTTTCCAAGACCAAGCAGTGGCGTATTAGCAGGATCATCAGTCACCAGGCTTGAATTGGAAATAAAGGAAGTTAAAATGATTCAACCTGAAACCAAGCTGACCATAGCTGATAATTCTGGAGCCAAAAAGGTTTCATGTATAAAGGTCCTGGGCGGATCAAAGCGCCGGTATGCTTCTCTGGGTGACGTAATTATCGTTTCGGTTAAGGAGGCCTTGCCTCGTTCTAAGGTTAAGAAAGGCGATGTCTTGAGGGCCGTTGTTGTCCGCACGGTTAAAGAAGTCGGGAGACCAGACGGATCGTACATTAAATTCGATGATAATTCCGCTGTGCTCATCAACGCACAGGGCGAACCGATCGGAACGCGCATCTTTGGACCGGTGGCCCGCGAATTGAGGATTAAAAACTTCATGAAAATAATTTCTCTGGCTCCTGAAGTGATTTGACATGAGGATTAAAAAGCGGGCCTGAATAATTTAGGGGTGTAGAGGATAGGTCATGAAAAAACAATCAGACCATATAAAAAAAGACGACCGGGTTATAGTTGTTTCTGGTAAAGAAAAAGGCAAGATCGGTAAGGTTTTAAGGATTATTCCCAAGAAGAACAGGGCCGTGGTCGAAAAGATAAATATGGTAAAACGGCATACCAAGGCCGGTCCCAGTGTCGCCAAGGGAGGCATCATTGAGAAAGAAGGCTCGCTGCATCTTTCCAATTTAATGCTGATCTGCCCCAAATGCACGGATCCGATTCGAGTAAGCCGAAAGATTCTGGAAGATGGCAGTCGGGTTCGAGTCTGTAAAAAATGCGGCGAAACCGTGGATGAATAGGGTTTTTGGAGAGTCAAATGGCCAGACTTTGGGAAAGATATCGAAATGAAATCGTGGGCCGCATGATGAGTGAGTTTCATTATCAGAATGTCATGCAGGTGCCCAGGATTGAAAAGATAGTTTTGAATATAGGACTCGGGGAAGCTATTCAGAATATCAAGCTCCTGGACAAGGCTGTCGAGGAATTAACCCTGATTGCCGGACAGAAAGCGATTATCACCAGGGCGCGCCGCTCCATTGCGGCCTTTAAACTGCGTGAAGGTATGCCTATTGGATGCATGGTCTCTCTTAGGCGGGAGAAGATGTATTACTTTTTGGACAAGCTGATTAACATCGTCCTGCCACGAGTGCGGGACTTCCGCGGCGTCTCGCCGAAGTCCTTCGACGGACGCGGAAATTACACCCTGGGTTTAAAAGAGCAGATCATTTTCCCGGAGATTGATTACGACAACGTAGACAAAATTAAAGGTTTGAACATCACTATTGTTAGCACTGCCAAAACGGATGAGGAAGCCTATTTTCTGCTGAAGGAAATGGGCATGCCTTTCCGGAGTTAAGCTTGAAGAAGGAGAATACTTTTGGCAAAAAAATCACTGATCGCCAAGGCGAAACGTCCCCCCAAGTTTTCAAGTCAGGGCTATAATCGTTGCCCTATTTGCGGCCGGTCCAGAGGCTTTTTGCGTAAGTTTAATATGTGCCGGATTTGTTTTCGTAATCTGGCGCTGGCCGGGGAGATACCCGGAGTGACCAAGGCCAGTTGGTAGGAGGGGGTTGAAAGATCATGATGACCGATCCTATCTCAGATATGCTGACAAGGATAAGAAATGGCCTTGTGGCCAAGCATGAGCGGGTGGATATTCCTGCTTCCAAAATTAAGATTAGCATCGCCCGAATCCTCAAGGAGGAAGGGTACATCAGAAATTACAAGGTCTTCAAGGATAATAAGCAGGGTGTCTTGAGGATCTTATTGAAATACAACGACAAGAGTGAGCCCGTTATAAAAGGGCTTAAAAGAGAAAGCAAACCAAGCCGGCGTTTGTAT
>CAZVRN010000289.1:0-4473 GCA_964629485.1 uncultured Thermodesulfobacteriota bacterium
GGTACAAGTTATGATCAATAAAATACGAATCATTGAGGGCTACTTCTTCCAGCTTTAAGGCGATATCTAACAGAGGGTCATGAATGGATTGTTTGGTCAGGATACGATCGCACATTTCTTTCATAATTTTGGCCCGAGGATCATATGTTTTATATACGCGGTGGCCAAACCCCATTAACCGGTATGGGTCGTTTCTATCCTTGGCCCTGGCAATGAAAGGGGCCGGGTCCCCGCCGCTTTCATGAATTTGATTGAGCATTTCTAAAACAGACTGATTGGCGCCGCCGTGAAGAGGTCCCCAGAGGGCGCAAATACCAGCGGAAATGGCCGCGTATAGATTGGCTTTGGCGCTTCCAACCAAGCGAAGGGCCGCGGTCGAGCAATTCTGTTCATGATCGGCGTGCATAATCCAAAATTTGTTTAAAGCCGAAACAAGATCATCGTCCAAAATATATGGCCGAACAGGCGTATCGAACATCATGTTTAGAAAATTAGCCGGATAACTAAGATCATGCCTGGGGTATACCAGCTTATGTCCCCTGGAAATTTTATAGGACATTGCAGCCATGGTTCTTACCTTGGACAAAAGCCTGGTGACGGTAATATTAAGCTCTTCCTCTTCGCTTCTCTCAGGAATTTCAGGATAAAAAGCCCTAAGCGCATTAACCATCGAAGAGAGAATGCCCATGGGATGAGCCCAGCGGGGGTATTTCTCAAAAAAAGCCCGCATATCTTCGTGCACCAGGGAATGATCGTTTAACAGTACTGAAAACCGGTTTAACTGCTTTTGAGTGGGCAGCTCGCCGTTGATTAAAAGATAGGCCGTTTCAACAAAGGTGGAATGTTCCGCGAGCTCCTCAATCGAATATCCACGATACCGCAGGATTCCTTTTTCGCCATTGACAAAAGTGATTTGACTTTTGCAACCAGCAGTATTAGCAAAGCCCGGATCTATTGTAATGAGGCCTGTTTTCTCCCTCAATTTGGAAATATCAATCGCCTTTTCACCTTCTGTACCAATTATCACAGGCAACTCGATAACTTTCCCCTCAAAAGAAATTTTTACAGTTTCTCCCATATTATTTTCTCCCAAAATTTTGTTTCCACTTTTCATTATATAGCTGATGGACCCTCTTCCCCTGTCCGAATGCGAACCGCCTTTTCAACAGACAAAACAAATATTTTACCGTCTCCAATTTTGCCACTCCATGCGGTTTTTTGAATGGCGGCTACGAGCTGGTCTACCTTGGCGGCCTCGGTGACGATTTCAATCTTCACCTTGGGTACAAAGTCCACCATGTATTCGGCCCCTCGATAAATCTCCTTATGCCCTTTTTGGCGACCAAACCCCTTTACTTCACTAACGGTCATGCCTTCAACACCCATTTCGGAAAGAGCGTCCTTGATATCTTCCAGTTTATGAGGCTTAATTATGGCTTCTATTTTTTTCATCATCATGCTCCTAATTAATTAATAATTATAATATATGCTCATATTTCAGGAAATGTTGTAGCCTGTTTCATTATGTTGAGCCAAATCTAAACCCTGAATCTCCTCTTCTTCAGATACTCTGAGACCAACGGTCATATCGATCAGTTTAAGAATAATCAAACTCATCACAAAAACAAAGAGAATTGTGACTATTACGGAAATGAATTGTATCCAAAGCTGCCTTGGATTTCCTAAAAGAAGACCGTCCGCGCCATTCGGGTTGATTAGCTTACTTGCGAAAAGACCTGTGGCCAAGGCTCCCCAGATACCACCTATTCCATGAATCCCGACGACGTCAAGAGCGTCATCATAGTGTAACCTTTCCTTAAGCAACACACCACTATAACAGATAGTCCCTCCCAAAAAACCGATGATTAAAGCGGCAAATGGACTAACGAAACCAGCCCCGGGTGTAATAGCTACCAGTCCAGCTACCGCTCCGCTGGCCGCTCCCAGGATAGTGGGCCGTCCCCGATGAAACCACTCGGCAAAAAGCCAGGATAAGGTGGCGGCCGAGGCTGCGATATGAGTGGTGACGAACGCATTGACGGCAATGCCATCCGCAGCAAAAGCACTGCCCGCGTTAAAACCAAACCAGCCAAACCACAACAAACCGGCGCCCAAAACAGTTAACGGAAGATTATGAGGAATATAAGGCTGGGTACCGTATCCGTGTCGTCGGCCGATGATGATAGCCGCGGCTAAGGCCGAAAAGCCCGAACTCATATGAACCACCGCACCTCCGGCAAAATCGAGGGCACCCAGGTTTCCCAACCACCCCCCACCCCAAATCCAGTGAGCCAATGGGGCATAGACAAAAATTGCCCAAAAAAAGATAAAAAGCAGGTAAGACTTGAATTTAATACGTTCTGCGAAAGCGCCCGCAATCAAGGCCGGAGTGATAATTGCGAACATACATTGGAAAATCATAAAAACCAGGTGCGGGATTTTTGAGGCATATGGGCCAGGAGCAAGGCCCACACCTTTCAGCCCCAGAAAGTCAAGCCCGCCGATTATACCTCCTACATCGGGTCCAAATGCAAAAGTATATCCCCACAGAACCCACACCACAGTAATTAATCCAAGGCTTACAAAGCTATGCATCATTGTTCCCAGAACGTTTTTATTCCGAACGAGTCCCCCGTAAAAGAGAGCAAGTCCCGGCGTCATCAGCATAACCAGAGCCGTGGAAATTAGCATAAATGCCGTATCTCCTGTATTCATTTTTATTTTCCTCCTATTTCTTATACCAGTTTTTCATGAGCAAACGGTATGCCATCATAATTTATATAGTAAATTTAAATAGATATAAATCCAGCTTAATTGTTATATGTAAAAAAAATACAATTTTGTCGTTTAATATTTATAGTTTTTACAGTATTGTAGCAATCGGGAACTAGAGCAGACTTTAACCGGCCCGCAAATTTTTGAATAAGTTTTTTTAAATTAGTAGGTTTCTGGAAATCACGAAAGGTAAGAATTTATCACACAGGAATATCAGCAATATTCCGGTGAGTTAAACCTGAGCCCGACAATGGGTTCGGTTTAATGATGAATATTTCGGGAAGTCTCTGTGATGATCGAGGTTTAAAAGGATGCACTAGCCTGGAAAATCAGCGCTCTAAAGCAGAATATAATTTCCATTCAATCGTTAAATGTTCTTGTAGTCCTCGTGGTCGCGCCAGTAAATTATACGATTGCAATTGGGGCAGGACATGAGTTTATCATTACGCCTCAGTTCATTAAAATGCTGTGGGGGTATTTGAAGATGGCATTCCTGGCAAATACCGTCAATGATTGGCACAACCGCGCGGCCATTACCGCGAGTATAAACCCGCTGGTAAGTGGCAAGCAAATCTTTGGGCAAATCTTTAATCAGGCTCTCGCGTTCAATGATATTTTTCTGCAAATCTTTTTTTGAAGCCTCAACCCATTCCCCAACCGCTTTTTTCTTTTGATTTAGAATGGTTTTTTGCTCCTCAAGCCAGAGTTTCAGTTTTTTATTCTCTTCCTCCAACGATTCCAGAGATTCCATTAACTGGAGGACTTCGTCCTCGGCCGCATTTTTTTCTCTTTTCTGGTAATCTATTTCTTTAAGCAGCGCTTTATATTCCTCGTTAGTTTTGACCTGAAATTGCCGATTTTGAGCTTTCTTGATATTCGTTTCGGTTTCCTCGATGTACTTTTCAAGCTCGCGCCGTCTCTTTTTCTGTTCCTCCTCCAGTTTTAAAGACCTGTTAACCTTAGATTCTGCTTGTGCTAACTCGGCGTCCAGCTCTTCCAGTTTTTTCGGTCCTTCGAGTTCCGCAAACTGTTGTCGTTCTATAGTTGTGTCTATTTTTTGAAGTTTTACCAAATATATCATGTTCTTATTCAAAATTTCACCTCTACATTATTAACCAGGGATCCCTCTCCCCGTCAACAATCTCAAACTCAACCTCAAGGCCTTCAGCCCGGGCCAGTTTGGTTAATTGGGTCATCAGTTCGGAAAGAACCGGTCTCTCGGTGGCAAAATGCCCGGCATCGATCAAGGCGATACCCAGGGCTTGGGCTTCTCTGGCCTGATGGTATCCAAAATCTCCGCTGATGAGAACCTGAGCGCCTGTTGCCTTGGCTTGCCCCACGTACTGCCCGCCACTTCCTCCCACTACTGCCACTGTTTCGATAGGGCGTTCCCCGCACACGGCCAAACGGAGATTATTTATATCAAGTTTTCGTTTAACTAAATCCACTAACTCTTCTATTTTTAGTATCTTTTCTGTTTGCCCTATACATCCTATACCAGTTTGAGTGAAGAAAGGTGCCAGAGGGTAAAGATCGTAAGCAACCTCTTCGTAGGGGTGGGCCTTTAACAGGGCCTCAACAGCCTGTTCAAGATTTGCCTTCTCTATGAAAACCTCTAATCTGGATTCAGACACGCGCTCCATTTCCCCGGTTTCTCCCACGAAGGGATGTGCATTATCCGGGGCAATAAAAGTCCCT